>CBDVDO010000174.1:0-4308 GCA_965372765.1 uncultured Anaerolineales bacterium | reverse complement strand
AATTTAAACAACCTCCGAGGTCGTACCGACCACGGAGGTCTCTCTTTAATCTCACTCCACGGTGACCGATTTTGCCAGGTTGCGGGGCTGATCAACTACAATCCCGCTGAAAAGGAGCTTCTTAGCTTTAATTTAATAGAAACTCAATAATTACTAGCTAAAACCGCCCATAAGGGCGGTTAAGTTTTGGCAACCCGCGAATTCAGCCATTCAGTTTTGGTAACCCAAGGATTCAACCATCACCATAGATTGAAATCTGTTCGTCCTTGGGTCCTCAGCTAACTAAAATCAACCTCCGAGGTCGGTACGACCTCGGAGGTCTCTCTTTAATCTCACTCCACAGTAACGGATTTTGCCAGGTTGCGGGGCTGATCTACGTCCAAACCGCGTTGGGCTGCGATATGATAAGCCAACAACTGCAGCGGTATCACCGTGGTAATCGGGGATAACATCCAGGGGGTTTCAGGCACACTTAAAACAAGATCTGCCTGCTGCTGAATCTGTTCATCGCCTTCAGTAGCAACCGCTATTACCCTCCCGCCCCGGGCTTTGACCTGTTCGATCTGGCTAAACATCTTATCGTACCAGGGATCACGGGGAGCAATTACCACGACTGGAAGATCTGCGTCAATCAGTGCAATCGGTCCATGTTTCATTTCCCCGGCAGGATATCCTTCGGCATGGATATAAGATATCTCTTTCAGCTTCAGGGCACCCTCATAAGCAGTGGGCATGTTCACACCCCTTCCGAGATACAGCGCACTTTGAGCTTCCAACAAACTTTCAGCGACTCTCTTTACCTCTCTTTCCCGGTCCAGACAACGTCCCGCAAGGTCCGGAATCAACCGCAAATCATTCACCAGCTGGCGGCGTTGTTTTTCGTCAATCGTACCTCGCAGTTCTCCCAGCAGAATTGCCAGCATATACAAATCCACCAACGGCGCAGTATAAGCTTTGGTGGAGGCAACCCCGATTTCAGGTCCGACCTGCATGGAAATAAATCCATCTGCAATACGCATCGCCTGGGATCCAATCGCGTTTACAATCGACCACAAGGTGGCTCCCTTCCGGCGTCCTTCTTCCATTGCCGCTAAAGTATCGGCTGTTTCCCCGGATTGGCTGATCGCCAAAACAACAGTGTTCTCATCAACAATCGGATCCTGATAGCGGAACTCAGATCCAATTTCCACTTCCACCGGAATGCGGGCAATCCTTTCTATCAGTACTTTACCCACCATTCCTGCATAGGATGCCGTTCCACAGGCGATAATAAAGATTTTCTTGATTTCTTTCACCTTCGCAGGGGAAATATTTAAACTCGGCAATTGAATAGAACCCAATTCAAAGTCAACTCTTCCCGCTATAGTATCCGTCAATGAGCGAACCTGTTCATGGATCTCTTTGTGCATAAAATGGCGGTATTCGCCTTTTTCTGCTGAAACCGGGTCCCAGGGGATATTATGTACCTCCGGCTGAATCTCCTCCCCTTCCAGGGACATTACCACCACTCCCTCGCGGCTGACCACAGCCATCTGGTGGGACTCAAGGAAGACCATTTCCCGGGTATGTTCCAGGATGGCAGGTAAATCCGACGCGATGTACATCTCATCTTTTCCATGCCCTATCACAACCCCGCCGGCGTTTCCAATTCTAGCGGCTATGATTTTATCCGGTTCATTTTTGCTTAACACAACAATGCCATGAGCGCCTTTTAAAAGAAGCAGGGATTGACGAACAGCATCTGTAAGGTTGCTTCCGCCGGATAGGCAACGCTCAATCAGGTGGACAATCACTTCCGAATCTGTTTCTGATTGGAAAACAATCCCTTCACTTTTCAATTCCTCCCGAAGTGCGGAAAAATTTTCCACGATCCCGTTATGAACCAGGACCACATCCCCTGTCATCCCCAGATGAGGATGCGCGTTGCGGGTATTTGGCACACCGTGGGTTGCCCAGCGGGTGTGTCCAATCCCAACGTTGCCTTTTAAGGGTGATTCACGAACCAGTTGACTCAATCTCTCCAATTTGCCGGCATCCCGCCTGACTTCAATACACCCGTTCTCAAGAACTGCAATGCCAGCTGAATCATACCCCCGGTATTCAAGCTTCTTCAGCCCATTCATAATGATGGGCGTGGCGTTTTGGGTTCCAATATAACCTACTATTCCACACATGGGGTTTACCCTCCCTGAATCAGTTCAGCTATATTTGATCTATGCCTGCTGCAGCAAAATCCAGAAGAATTTTGCCCGAACATTCAGACCAGACCTGCAAGCTGAGTTTAGGTTGAAGTCACCAGGGATGATTTTGTCCCACCGGTCGCCCGGGGCTTTGTCATCCGATTAAGTTAGGAGGGAAAAATCGGAGAGTGACAATCTCCGGAGGGCTTCCGCTGATAATTCGATTTTCCTGACCCAATTACCCCCGGTCAGTTAGCCTCCATAAGTGGAGGAACCCTCATCCTCGTCAACTCAAGAACCTGCCTTTTGCCCAATTTTGAATATTTATTTATCCAAATGACAAAAAATCTTGAGCCCTTGCGCTATTTTCCCAATTTTACTTTTTCCATTTACCTCCTTTCTGTAAAATATCCGCGAAGGAATCAAAAAGATTAAGTACTCCCTCGCGGTTGATATCTTACTCGAAGAATCAATTTCCTGCAACGTTACCCTTAGGCATCAACACTCGCTTCATTAATCAGGTCACCCTGTTGAATGCTGTCAACCACGTCCTCTCCCTGAATGACTTTGCCAAATACAGTGTGTTTTCCATCCAGGTGGGGTTGGGGAAGATGGGTGATGAAAAACTGGCTGCCGTTAGTATTTGGGCCTGAATTGGCCATGGAAATCACTTTACTGCCATGTTTCAGGGGATTTCCGGACAATTCGTCCTCAAATTTATATCCTGGACCACCCATACCTGAACCGGTTGGGTCCCCGCCCTGGACCATGAAATTATCAATCACGCGGTGGAAAGAGATCCCGTCATAAAAAGCCTCTTTCACCAAAAAAACGAAGTTATTCACAGTTTTGGGGGCATGCTCAGGATAAAGTTCCAGCTGAACTTCCCCTTTGGTGGTTTCCAGTTTTACCAGATATACCCGATCCTCATCAATTGTTAACACCGGCGGGTTTTCCCATTGTTTTGCCATAGATCCTCACTTTATAGTTATTATGCTTAAGAAATATCTGGGTATTATAACATCCAAATCTGCAGGGAATAAAACACAGTTTTCCTTAATAAGAAAGGCACCAGATTTCATTCCGAAATCTGGTGCCAGGAGCAGATCAGAAGGTCCCATACTGGCAACCACGATCTTCTAAGGACGTGAGGGTAAATCCAGGTATCTGGTTTCAGGCGAAAGCCCAGAATCAGCTAGCGGCCGCTCTGCCCGGGGTTTACCGGACACAACCAGTCGGGCCAGGAGCTTTCCGTCCGCCTGTTCTACTGCTACAACACCGGCTCTCCAGCCGTTCTCCATTTCTGACAGGTTCGCTGCCTGCCCCCGGAAACGGGTATTTTCATCTACAAAGATAGTCAGCACTGTACCATCAGGTTTGGTTAATTTAAATTTTCCAGCACCGACAGCAATCGCGGACACTGTGCCCCGGGCTCTGATTATCTCTGGTCGAGTTCCAGCGATGACTAAAACAGCCATGAGCTTGCCATCTTCGTCAACTTTGGCTGCTACAGCGGCCTGCCAGCCAACTTTCATGTCATCCAGGCTGGACAATTGTCCCTGGTAACGGGTTTTTTCATTAACAAAATATCGGGCAGTTGTCCCGTCGGATTTTTTAATCTCGAATTGTCCCGCTCCCGCATCTACGTCTGTGACAACACCTTTTGCTTTTACTAATTCCGGTGCATCTCCAGCTATCAGCGCCAGAGTCATCAAGGTACCTTCGCTGGTCTCCCTGGCGGCCACACCGGCTTTCCACCCCACTTGCAAATCATCCAGGCTGTTAACCTGACCGCCGTAGCGTGTGTTTTCATTTACCGAGAAGGTCATCTCTGTTCCGTCCGGTTTTTGAAGCTGGTAGGTTCCTGCTCCCGGATCTACCCGGGTGATTTCTCCCCGAACCTGGATTAAATCCGCCGGGTCACCGGCAATAACCAGCACTGCGATTAACTTTCCGCCTTCGCCTTCCCCATTACCTTCATGGGCTGCAACGCCGGCTTTCCATCCAACTTGAAGATCTTCCAGGCTCTCCACTCTCCCCCGGAAATGGGTATTCTCATCTACAAAGAAGGTCATTACTGTCCCATCAGGTTTTTCAATCTTGAATTTTCCTGCCGAAAGGTTTACAT
>CBDVDO010000173.1:0-4315 GCA_965372765.1 uncultured Anaerolineales bacterium | reverse complement strand
CACTTTCACACAAGTGCTGATATCCATAGAATCACCAAAATATGAGCCAGCATGAATGAGGCCATCTGTGAAAGCCACAACGGTTAAACCTGTTTCCAGAGGGATTTCAGAAATTATGGGCCTGGTATCACGTCTCAATCCCACTGCAACAGATTCTTCAGAGAGCAGTTTAATCTGATTCCCATAAGAAATAACCAAAGGAGCAGGGTTATTCCGGGTGATCACAAGAGTACCTGTTTGTAAGTCAGCAGAAAGAATATTTAAGGTGGCAGAAACCCGACCACCGCGTTCAGTAAAAAGTGCGTCAGATGCTGCTCTGGCTGCTGCGCCATCTCGAACTCCGTCAGCCAGGAGCTGGATCACTTTTCTCACCACAAGGCTTGAAACCCATTTGGCGCCTTTACCAGAACTTTGTCCGTCAGCTACCACAACCGACAATCCACCATTAGGTCTTTCAATTATTTCAGCAGTATCACCGCTTGAAGATGTGGCATATTTTTTGATCTTTGAAATCGCGATTTGGACTTCCATGATCAGATTTTACTTTATCATTCAAAAAAATGAAACCCATAATTCCCAGCCTTAACTTCAATCTCAGAATTGAGATTGAAGTTAAGGCTTTCCACAATAACACTTGATGCTGTTAGATGTATTGTTGAATCAAAGGGAGAAACACGCTGGCAAGGCTTAAGAAAATCAAGAAACCTATGCTATCTGTAATCGCAGTTACCACCACGGATGAAGCAAGAGCCGGGTCCTGACCAATAAATTCCAGAATCAACGGGGCAAGTGTCCCCACTATACTTGCCACTAGCATATTTCCCAATAATGCAAGACCGAGAACAAGACCGAGGTAAGGATTTGATTGCCAGAAACCGACACCTACACCGACAATTAAACCAATCACCGATCCTAATATCATACCTACAGCAATCTGGCGGATTAAGATCGGCCAGACTCTTTTGGGCTCTACCTTACCAAGCGCCAGTGACCGGACAATCATGGCGACATTCTGGCTGGCGGCATTCCCTCCCTGGGCCGCTACAACAGATTGAAAAAAAGCCAGCACTGCTACTTTGACAAAAAGATCTCCAAAATTGCTAATCACCCAGGATCCGATTAATGCTGTTACCGTGTTTAAAAGCAGCCAGGGCAACCGGCCTTTAAGCTGTTGAAATAATTTACTTTCCGGTTCCAGGGCTGAATCTGAAACGCTTGCCAGGCGATATATGTCCTCTGTTGTCTCATCGGCCAGAACATCCAGGATATCATCATGAGAGATTACTCCCACCAGGTGACCCATTTTATTTAATACTGGCAGAGCAGACAAGTCATAGTGTGTCATCACTCTGGCTGCTTCTTCCTGATCCTCCATCGCCTGGACATTTACAACATGAGTATTCATTATTTCTTTGATTTCCTGATCCGGTTCCGCACAAATCAACTCTCTCAATCCTGTTACACCCAGTAACTGTTTTTCATTATTAACTACAAAAAGATAATACGGGATATCTGTTTCCAACCCGGATGACCTTAAGTACTGAATGGCAGTTTCTGCAGTATCTCCAGGATCCAATACCAAAAAATCGGTTGTCATTCTGCCACCTGCTGTTTCATCAGCGTAACGAAGCAGAGGCAGAACTTCTTCCGGTTCTTCCATCAAAGATATTGTCTTTTGTACTTCCTGTCCGGAAAGGTCGCCCAACAAGTCAGCTGCCTCATCCGGATCCATGTCATCTATAATATCTGCCAGGAAGGGCAGGGGTAAATTCCTGGCAGCAGTCAGGGTTTGCTGATCATCCAACTCATCAAAGATATCCGCAATTTCGGGGATTTCCAGGTTTTGGATCAAACCTTTCTGTTTATCCGGTTTCAAATCCTTAAACACGTTCGCCTGGTCCGCCGGATGTAACGATCGGATGAGTTCTATAGCAACGGTATAATCTCCCTTTTCCAGGGATTCCTCGAGGGCCAGCAAGACAGCTGGATCGGTATGTTCGTATTTGTTCATTGCTTCAGGTCCCTCATTAAGTTAAAACCCAGCAGAACTGTATTAATATAATCTGCCAGGTTAACAACTTAAAATACGCAGATACTTAAGCTAATTTGGTAAAAGAATGACCTCTATTCCTTGATCTCTGAGCCACAAAAAAGAAGACTCAATTTCTGCTGCTTTCCCAGAAATCTGGATATCCATCCATCCCTGTTCTGCAGTAACGTTTGCGCGCAGGATATTCACTGTAAAAGAATACTGCCGCAATAAACGGTTGATTATCGGCTCATCATGTAAATTGGAAGGAAAGACCAAGCGGACAGATTGACTGCTCATAGTGTCTCCTATCTCCTGAAATTACATTTTAACATGAAATATTGATTCTCTGGCTCAATGAAATAGCAAAAAGGAATCTGCTCCAAAAGAAAATATTTAACTGATTAATCTAGCTGGATTCGCTTGCCAGTTGCCCGCAGCCTGCCTGTATATCAATCCCCCGGCGTAAACGGATAGTGCAGGCAATCCCCGCATCGGTCAGAATCTTTTTGAAATTAAGCGCTTTGTCCTCTTCCGCTGGTTTCCCGCTATAATGAGCAACCGGATTCAGCTGAATTATGTTGACATGAGCCAACATATCTCCTAACAGATTGGACAATTTTCGAGCCTGTTCCGCGGTATCGTTTACTCCCGCAATCAACGCCCATTCAAATGTAATCCGGCGGTTAGTTTTTTGAATGTACCGACGGCAAACTGCCATCAATTCCATGAGGGGATACTTGCGGTTTATCGGTACAATCGATGACCGTAAGAGATCATCCGCAGCATGCAAAGAGATCGCCAAATTGATCTGTGAGTTATCTTCCATAAACCTTTTTATTTCGGGAATAAGACCTACTGTTGATATTGTAAAGCGTCTTGCGCCCATTCCAAATCCCCTGGGATCATTCAAGATTCGTACAGCATCCATAACTGGTTGGTAATTATGAAACGGTTCGCCCATGCCCATGAATACAACATTTGTCAGTCTTTTTCCATTTTGACCAAGATCTGCAGCCGTTTTTATCACCTGCTCAACAATCTCTCCCCGGGATAAATTCCGGATTAAACCCATATTTCCCGTTGCACAAAAAGTACACCCCATACCGCATCCAACCTGGCTTGATATGCAAACCGTATTACGATCTGTGTACCCCATGAGCACTGTTTCAATCGCAGCCTTGTCTGTTAGCCGGTAAAGTATTTTCTTGGTAAATCCATCATTGGATTGCAGGTCTTTTTCAGGATTTAATGCACCAAAAACAAAATGCTGGTCCAATTTTTTTCGCAATGGAATAGAAAGAGTAGAAAATTCTTTGGAACTGTTCCAAAAATTCTGAAACAGCCCTTGCCAGATTTGCTGTGTCCGGTATGCCGGTTCATTCCAACCCTGGATGACTCCACTCAGCTCTTCATAATCCAGGTCAAAAAGATTAGCTTTCATGGGCGGTCACTTTTTCCAATATATTCAGAGCATTATCAGCAATCAAATCAGGCGGGGGATCCCAAGCTTCAGCTGTGGATCTGTCAGTTACCCCAGAGAGAACCAGGCCAGTTCGCATCCCTAGATTTTGTGCACCGGCAATATCAGTCTCTATTCGATCACCAATCATGATAGCTTCATCTGGTGAACAACCTGCTCGCTGTAAAGCAAGATTGAACAGGTATGTTTTCGGCTTACCAATTATTTCCGCTGATGTTCCCGATGCAGTTTCAATTGCTTTTATGATAACACCAGCACCCGGAGCAATTCCATCAGGTGTGGGTATTGTTATATCCGGATTAGTTCCAATGAAAGGTATCCCTTGGCTAATCAGCCTCGCAGCATGTTCAATTTTTTCATAAGTCAATCCCCGATCCAATCCAGCTGCAACTGCTAGAATTTTTTCATCAAGGGGATTCTCAACGTGAAAGAAATCCTTTTTCTGGAGCGCTTCCACGAGCCCCTGTTCACCAACAACATATACTGAACCACCAGCAGGATGTTTCATTGCCAAATAATCAGCTGTGGCTTCAGCGCTCGTAATTACCTGTTTCTCATCAAGTTTAACTCCATACTTATCCAATTGCCCAAGGTGGTAATCCACAGTTCGGGTTGAATTGTTGGTGATACAGAAAGCAGCTAGGTTATGTGTGTTTATGCAGGTGAATAACTTGGAAACATCTAGAATTGGATCAGGACCTCGCCACAGGACGCCATCCATATCCAGCAGGACTATTTTTAGGTCAGCGTATTCTTCTTTCAACACGGGATATCCATTTAGAGATAGAAAAAAGCCCGGTTTA
>CBDVDO010000172.1:0-4325 GCA_965372765.1 uncultured Anaerolineales bacterium | reverse complement strand
AAAATCCTTGTGTCGTGCACTGGTTGTGAATATTGCCTGCCCTGTCCTGAGGGAGTCAATATTCCACATAATTTTGCCATTCTGAACAACCTGTACCTGGAGCAGAGCCGCATCAGGCGCTTCCAGGTCCGCAGGGGATATAACAAATTAGCTGGAACAAAGGAAAAGCTGGATAAAGAGAATCCCAACGGCAATGGATCCTTGTGTGTCATCTGTGGGGAATGCCTGGATAAATGCCCCCAGGAGATTAATATCCCGCTGGAATTGGAAAGGGCGCACTCAATTCTGGGGAAGCGGGACTCAATCTCGAAGTATTACTCATGATCCAGGATAAGAAAGCTAAATTTCCGGGTCTTTAGGAGAAAAATTGATAAGTGAGAAATGGACTACAGAAAACATCCCGGACCTGACCGGGAAAGTTATAATTATCACGGGAGCAAACAGCGGTATTGGATACGAAGCTGCCAGGGAATTCGCCCGTAAGGGAGCCCAGATCATACTAGCCAGCCGCAATCTGGATAAAGCCCAGTCTGCCTTAAGCCAAATTCAATCTGATATCCCTGAGACTAAGGCTGAGATTTTGAAGCTTGATTTGGCCAGCCTGAAATCTATCCGGAAATTCGCGGATGAGTTTAAAGCAAAATATAACCACCTGGATGTCTTGTTGAATAATGCCGGGATCATGATGGTGCCTTATGGAAAAACCAAGGATGGCTTTGAGTTGCAGTTTGGCACGAATCATCTAGGGCACTTTGCGCTGACTGGCCAGTTGATTGATTTGCTGCTTAAAACATCTGGAGCCCGGGTGGTCAATATAAGTAGTAACGCCCACTATTTCGGAGAAATGGATTTTTCCAATTTGATGTATGAAAACGGTGAAGGATATGCAGCCCAGAAAGCATACGGCCGCTCAAAATTGGCGAATCTGCTTTTCACATATGAGATGCAGCGTCGATTTAACGCAGTTGAGGTTGATGTGATAGCTCTGGCTGCTCATCCGGGAATTTCTAATACTAATTTAGCGGCACATATTTTTAAGCGCTGGCGATTAAAGATATTACAACCGCTGATGGGGCTGACCCTCCAAAGTGCTGCTATGGGCGCTTTGCCCGGCATTTGAGCTGCGGTAGATTCCTCGGTAAGTGGAGGACAATATTTTGGCCCGGATGGCTCCAAGGAACGATCTGGATACCCGGTTGTTGTTTTATCAAATGAAGCCTCGCATAATCTAGAAGATGCTCTTCATCTGTGGGAAATCTCCGAAAAACTGACGGGAGTTAGTTACCTGAATTAGTTGACCAGAACAGGTCCCGAACCTGCTGCAACAATATCAGAAACCGCCAACAGCTAGTGTTGAGCGGTTTCTTGCTGTGTTAAAGTTCAGGATGAGCGAACCCAACCCTGGTTAAGTTTACATCTTGATATTTTCATAAGAAAGCCATATAATTAAGTCCACTTAACTATTTAGAGAGGTGAAGTATGTCGAATGCGGATCCATTTATAGCCACTTTTCAGCAATGGATAGATATAATTATGCACCGCTCCATGCGCAAATTTATCCACTTTGCCCGGGAAAGCGGGTTATCCATGTCGATGATTGGCACCCTGTTCCATCTCAGCAAAAAGGGCTGCGCCGGGGTTACTGATCTGGGAGAGCACCTGGGTGTGACCAGTGCTGCATCCAGTCAGATGCTGGAGCGCCTGGTGCAGCAGGAGTTAATCTTGCGCACGGAAGATCCAACCGACCGGCGTGTAAAACAAATTGTTTTGACTGAAAAAGGACACCATCTGCTGGATGAAGGTATCCGGGCCCGCCAGGGTTGGTTGAATGATTTGGTTGGGATTCTGTCCCAGGAAGAGAAGGAATTGATTAAGGGGGCGCTCGATCTTTTGATAAGTAAAGCCAATCAACTTGAAGGTCAGATTGAATAACAAAATGAATTATTGTTTGCGAGGAGCATCATCAATATGCGACGACTGAGTAAATACTTAAAGCCATATACTCTTATGATCCTTTTATCTATGGCATTGCTATTTGTGCAGGCCAATGCTGATCTGGCCCTGCCAGATTATCTTTCCAGGATTGTCAATTACGGTATCCAGCAGAATGGAGTGGAAAATGCTGTACCCACAGCTATTCGGCAGATCGAGATGGAAAAATTGCTCATTTTCATGAACTCTGAGGAAGGGGAACTTGTCCTCGATTCGTACTATTTATTGGAGCCCGGCTCTACTGAGGCGGAAGGATATCTTGAAGATTATCCAGCTCTAAATGACGAGGCAATTTATGTGCTCAAGGATCTGGATCAGTCCCTAACTGATCAGCTGAACTCTATCCTTGGCAAGGCGCTGGTTGCTGTGACTGGTATCAGGCAAATGATGGAAGATCCATCCCAGGCCCCGCCGGTAGATACGGGTTTTGAGTTTGATCTTTCCCGGATCCCGGAAGGAATGGATGTTTTTCAAGCATTGAGTATTATGCCTGATGCGCAACGTTCTCAGATAAGCGCGAGCATCAACGAGATGTTTGCTTCCCTGGGAGAAAGCATGATCACCCAGATGGCAGTTGGTGCAGTCAAAACGGAATACGAAGCCCTGGGCATGGATGCCGGAAAAATCCAAAGAGATTATATCCTCAGCACCGGCGGCATTATGCTGCTGATTTCTCTACTAGGCGGAGTCGCTACAATCGCGGTGGGATACTTGGCTTCCAAGACCGCTGCGGGTTCGGCCAGGGACATTCGAAAAGACGTCTTTGAAAAGGTAGAAAGCTTTTCCAGTACAGAATTTAATAAGTTTTCAACTGCATCGCTAATCACCCGCTCAACCAATGATATTACCCAGGTTCAGACCGTGACCTATATGATCATCCGGCTAGTCTTTTTTGCTCCTATTATCGGTGTTGGTGGTGTTATCCGGGCGATAGATAAAAGCCCAAATATGTGGTGGATTATCGCAGTAGCCGTGATTGTCCTGCTCGGTTTGATCGGAATTGTTTTCTCAATTTCACTCCCAAAATTTAAAATTATCCAAAGCTTGATTGACCGCTTGAACCTGGTAACTCGCGAGAACCTCTCAGGCATGATGGTCATCCGGGCTTTTAATAAGCAGGATGATGAAAAGGTGCGTTTTGATAAAGCCAACCGGGATTTGACTGATACCAGCCTATTTGTTGCCAGGGTGATGGTAACGATGATGCCGGTTATGATGCTGGTGATGAATGGATTAACATTGGCCATCATCTGGGTAGGATCGCACCAGGTCGCTGAAGCAACTATGCAGGTGGGCGATATGATCGCATTTATGCAGTATGCCATGCAGATTGTTATGGCCTTCCTGATGATGTCAATGATGTTTATCTTTTTACCCCGGGCGGCAGTGTCCGGAGAGCGTATCGCCGATGTCCTGGAAACAGAACTTGTAATTAAAGATCCGGAAGACCCAAAAACATTCAATGATCCATTCACTGGCCAAATAGAATTCCACGAAGTCTCTTTCCGCTATCCAGGTGCCCTGGATGATGTTATCCAGGACATTAACTTCACTGCTCGTCCGGGGGAGACTACAGCGTTCATTGGTTCAACAGGATGCGGCAAATCGACCGTTATTAACCTAATTCCACGGTTTTATGATGTCACCCAGGGAAGTATTCTCCTGGATGGGATCGATATCCGCGAGGTCAGGCAAAGTGAACTGCGGGATAAAATCGGTTATGTTCCCCAGGATGGCACTTTGTTCTCAGGTACTATTGAGAGCAACCTGGCCTATGCTGACAAAAATGCCAGCAGGGAAACTTTGAAAGAATCTGCTGATATTGCCCAGGCGAGCGAATTTATTTTTGCCAAGGAAGAAGGGTTCGAGGCGGAGATTTCCCAGGGAGGCTCAAATGTGTCCGGTGGGCAAAAACAACGCCTGTCAATTGCGCGGGCTCTGGTCAAAAAGCCCCCTATCTATATCTTTGACGACAGTTTTTCAGCCCTGGATTTCAAAACTGACTCTACATTGCGTAGAGAACTTAAGAAGAAAACAGGGAAAAGCACGATGCTGATCGTTACCCAACGGGTAGCAACTGTAAAAAATGCCGATCAAATCATCGTTTTGGATGAAGGTCGGATAGTTGGCAAAGGGAAACATCATGAATTAATGGAAACCTGCGAAACCTATCAGGAAATAGCGTCTTCGCAGCTGAGCAAGGAGGAACTGGCATGAGTGACCAGAACAGATCGACAGGGACAACCCGTAAATCAGGTGGTCCTATGCGTGGAGGTCCGATGGGACGCCACATGTCTATGATGAAAGGGGATAAAGCTCGCGATTTTAAGGGC
>CBDVDO010000171.1:0-4402 GCA_965372765.1 uncultured Anaerolineales bacterium | reverse complement strand
TGCAGGGCAGATCACCATATACATTAAGCAGAGCGTCAATCGCAAATAATCTGCTGGTAAAATGACCCTTGTCGTCGCTTATCCCTCGCCCAAAAATTTTACCCTCTCGTTCCTCTGGTTCAAATGGGGGAGAAGTCCATAAATCAAATGGTTCCGCGGGTTGAACATCATAGTGGTTATAGATCAACAGGGTTTTATTGATGGTTCCTTGTCGTTGAGCTACCACCACTGGATATCCCTCAGTTTCGTGCAAATCTGCTTCAAAACCTCTGACTTTCAGCATATCCAGCACCATTTGGGCAGTTTCTGTCATTCCCAGGTTTTGAGCAGCTACACTGGGTTGCGCACAGAGGGTTTTTAGTTCATTTAAGCTAGTAGATAACTTGGATTCCAGGTAATTATCAACAGCGGTGAAATCGGTCATTGGTTTACTCCTGCAGCATGGATTCAATCCTGGCGACGATTAAATCTAACGCTACTGTGTTATATCCCCCTTCCGGGATAATCACGCTTGCGTAGCGTTTTGATGGTTCTACGAATTCAAGGTGCATGGGACGGACAGTCTCCAGGTACTGATTTATTACAGACTCGGTAGTTCGTCCACGCTCTTCAATATCTCTTTTAAGCCGTCGAATAAAGCGGATATCCGCGTCGGTATCTACGTAAATTTTTAGATCAAACAAATCCCGGAGCTCTGGTTCGGCAAAGATCAAAATACCTTCAATTACAATAATTGGCTGGGGTTTTATGGTTATCGTATACTGGGTGCGGGAGTGGGTTTTAAAATCATAGGTGGGGAGCTGGATAGTTTCCTGGTTTCGGAGCTTGGTGATATGTTCAATTAGCAGCTCAGTTTCCAGAGAAGAAGGGTGATCGAAATTGACTTGAGCCCGTTCTTCCTGGGTGAGTTCGGTTTGATCGCGATAATAGGCATCATGGGGTAAAAAAGCAATTTTCTCAGGTCCGACAGTCTTCAGAATGTAGTCGGCGATGGTAGTTTTGCCTGAACCTGTGCCACCTGCGATGCCAAATACTAGAGAGGATTTTTTGTTTATCATTATGCCTGTATTATACTTGAAGGAAGCAGTATTCCTGGGTTAAATAAATTCATTTGGTAATAATTTTTGTATTATTTTGATCACTTCATGCCAGGAAATTTGACAGGTAGTTAATTGGATAGTTAACCTATAGCTGGGTTTACAACTTAATAGAAGATTTGCCGTAATATAGATAAGGTAACTTTCGAAGGAGGAAAGACTGATGAATAAATCAATTTTGTTTCTAATCCTGATTGGGTTGGCTGTGATCCTTGCTGCCTGCACAGCAGGTCCAAATCAACTACGTAATACACCAGATGAAGATGGTGAGGTAGCTGGGTTTTGGTCTGGAATCTGGCATGGTTTGATATCCCCCATCACTTTTATTCTATCGTTGTTCACCAAGAACATTTATGTGTTCGAAGTGCACAATAATGGTGGTTGGTATACCTTTGGATTCCTGTTGGGGGCTTCGATGACTTTCGGAGGAAGCGGAGGCGGCGCTGCCAGCAGACGTAAGAGACGCAGCTGATTTGAGCCGGCTGTGGACATAGAATTGATAACTGCTTTGCAGGAGAGAGCTTTCTGGAACGTGGAATTGACAAGCCTGCGGTGATGTAAAAGGCCAGGCTGCCTGAAAGTATTGTGCCATTTAGTATCAGGCAGGCCGGCCTTATCCTGGCGTGTTATTCATAAAATCCTGTTGCGATAGATAGTCTAATATCTTCTGCGAATAATCCTGGTGGGAAAGTTTGTTATATTTTACAGTGGTATAAAGCTGAGCCAGGTTTTCCACACCGCTTTCACGAACTAATTTTTTTAACCGATTGGATTGCATATAACGCTGCCAACCCGCTTCTTCTCTATTGTCGTATATGTCCAGAATCTCCGCATCGCTGAATGATCGATATTTTTCCTTGTGAATTAACCCGGATGCTGGCAGCCGGTCTCGTAAATCAGGATTTTCCGCCGGATACCCAAGCGAAAATCCGGTCACGGGAACCACATTTTTTGGAAGGTCTAATATTTCTCCAATTTGATCCGCGTTAGAAAAGGTGCTTCCCAGATAACAAATACCCAGACCTTTCGATTCAGCGGCCAGCGCGACTGTCTGAGAAACCAGGATGGCATCAATTGCCGCAACCATGAAACTGAAATAATTGTCAAAATTATCAGGTGCATCGCTAAGGGAAAGCCAACGCCGCATGCGATGGAAATCAGCGCAGAAAGTCAATAGGACCGGGGCATCGACAACCATAGTTTGCTGCAAATGAGGTCCCAGGAGCTGTTCCCGCAAATCGGGATCGCGGGTGACAATGATTGAATAGGTTTGCATATTGCCAGAAGATGAAGTCCGGATTCCGGCTTCCAGTATTTCATCCAGGAGATCTTCCGGGATTGGTTCAGATTTATATTCACGAATAGAGCGATGTTTATGGATTTGTTCAATCACGTTCATTTTTTACTCCGGAATATTTTTTTACCTTTCAAATATATAAGAGAAGTATACGATAAAACGCTGGCAGCTATATAGGATTGTTTTCCTGACGGATATAAGTTTTTCTCTTGGGGTATACTGAGAAGGATTACTTATGGAAAAACCTTATCAAGCGAAAAATTCTAAAGAATTTCGGGCTAACTTTCTACTGCTCATCACCGCTGTAATCTGGGGCGGTGGTTTCGTAGCTCAGCGGCTGGGTATGCAGGAATTGGGGCCGTATATATTTAACGGGTTCCGGTTCCTGGTTGGAGCACTGACGCTGGTTCCGATAATTATCATCAGGAAAAAGAGAAACCCAGGGGATAAGGTTGATCTCAAAAAAACTCTCATCATAGGAAGCGCAGCGGGATTATTCCTGTTCTTCGGAGCCACTTTCCAGCAGATTGGGTTGGTATACACAACGGCTGGAAAAGCCGGGTTTGTAACCGGATTGTATGTCATCATAGTGCCGCTTTTGGGGATGATCTGGGGGGACCGGGCGCCGATTCAAACCTGGTTGGGAGCGGTCTTTGCTGTAATTGGATTATTTTTTCTCAGTGCAACTCGGGAATTAAGACTTGCTCCGGGAGATAGTTACGTGTTGTTGGGGGCTTTTTTCTGGGCAGGACACGTTCAATTTATTGCCAGGTTTTCACCGCGAGTTGATCCAATCCGGCTGTCATTTGTCCAGGCTATGTTCACATCTTTAATCAGTTTTGGTATTGGATTTTTCCTTGAAGAATTTCAACTGCAGCAGATTTTGGCAGTAGCGGTTCCTATCCTTTATGGAGGGGTGATTTCTATCGGGCTTGCCTACACTTTTCAAGTGGTTGCTCAGCAAGACGCTAAACCTGCCCATGCTGCAATTTTGCTCAGTCTTGAGTCGGTATTCGCTGCATTCTGGGGCTGGCTGTTAATAAAGGAAATTCTCACCCCCCGGGCGATATTCGGCAGCTTCCTGATGTTGGGGGGAATGATAATTTCTCAGGTTTTAGGAAAGAAGAGCAATTGATTATTAAATAACGAAATTTTAAAGTCTAAACCCGCGTTAGATTTCTTTTTCCAGGCGAACACAGGTACACGGATAACCCGCATTGTCACTCTCGTACCTGTTCACTTCAATGAACCCTTCACTTTGATACAATTTTACCGCGGGAGAATTGCCTGCCAGGGCGATCGTCCAGGCCTTTTCCTTAATAAGCTTGAGCCCTTCTTTTAAGAGATCACGGCCAATTCCCTGCCTGTGAAAATCCGGATGGATATATAACCATCCGATATATCCATCATCTACACCAATAAACCCTGCTACTCTGTCATCTGAAACAGCGACTATTTTTTGGCAGAGTTTGAGGTGTTCGACTTCCTTATCATTTTCAAGGGGGACGAATGCTCTTGGATCACAGGAGCCGGCTAATTCATCAGGTCTAGCCAGGTCGTGAATCTGGCAAAGTGATTGCCAATCTGCAGGATGATAGGAACGGACAAGAAAGTTTCTCTTTTTTATCACGGTTTTAGTTTAGCTCTGTGAAGCGTGATTGGCATCTAGCCGGGATCAGGCTTCTTCTACCGAATTTGTGCCGTAGATAGCAGGAACCCATTTCTGACTGGTGATTGGGGGACGTTTGTATCCCGGGTCCCTCTGTCTGGGAGGTAGTTCAATTGGATCTGGGGTCAAATCCTGATAATCAATTAAGCTGAGCAGATGGCTGATGCAATTTAGCCGGGCGTGGCGTTTAATATTGGCGTCTACCACATGCCAGGGAGCTTTCTCGGTGTCCGTATACATAAACATGGCATCTTTTGCCCTGGAATATTCTACCCACTTTGACCGGGATCCCAGGTCCATGGGACTCAGCTTCCAGCGTCTGACTGGGTCATTGTTCCG
>CBDVDO010000170.1:0-4425 GCA_965372765.1 uncultured Anaerolineales bacterium | reverse complement strand
CCTTCCTTCTAGCCACGCCGATCTCCCGGAAGATCACCAGGCCACTGCAGGAGTTGCGCACCCTCTCCCAGGTTAGTCAGCAGGTGGCGGAGGGCAATTTACAAGCCCGGGCACCAAGCTGTGGAAGAGGTGCGGTGGGACTGCTCGCCGCTTCCTTTAACGATATGCTGGATCGACTGCAGGAAACTCAAAAACAACTGGTGGAGTCAGAGAAATTGGCTTCCCTGGGCCAACTGGCAGCCGGCGTTGCTCATGAATTAAATAACCCATTGGCGACTGTGCTGCTGTTCGCTGAAGTACTGCTCAGGGAAAATAAATTCGATGACCAGCATCGAACCGACATCAGGACTATTGTCCGGGAGACAGAACGATGTAAAACTATTGTCGCCTCCCTGCTTGATTTTGCCCGCCAGCATCAGGTTGATGCCGCCGAAATCAACCTCAACCAGCTCATTAGGCGGGTAATTGACCTGGAGAAAAACCATCACCGCTACGATCAAGTGGAAATTGAAACCAACCTGGATCCTCACCTGCCCCGGGTCCAAGTGGATGAAACCCAGATTCAAGCAGTGATCAACAATTTGATGACAAATGCCGCTGATGCTATGCCAGAGGGAGGAAAGCTGATCCTGCGGACACGCAGAGGGACGGATGACCAAATTATTCTTGAGGTGGAAGATGAAGGAGATGGCATCACCCCTGAAAACCAGTCCAGACTTTTCACTCCCTTCTTTACTACTAAACCACCAGGAAAAGGTATCGGATTAGGATTATCGATTGTCTATGGGATTATTAAAATGCACCGGGGACAAATCAGCGTCCAGAGCAAATTAAGTGAGGGGACAACTTTTACCATCCAGCTTCCTGTCAGACAGCCTGAAACAGAGCACCTGGCCAGCGGAGATGAAGATATAAACAGAGATGAAACCCTGATAGGGTGATTATGCCCCTAAAGTGATTGCCTATGAGTAAGAAAAGTCGAATATTAGTGATTGATGATGAAATCGGGATATGTGAAGGAGTTCAGCGTGCTCTGGAATCAGAAGGCTTCCAGGTTGCGATTGCCCTCGACGGAAAATCAGGACTTGCGCTTGTCAAGGAAAACGGTTTTGACCTGATCTTGCTCGACGTCAAGATGCCTGAAATTAGCGGCTTGGATTTGATAGGTATGATTCACCAGATTGACCCAGAAATAATCTGCATTATCATCACCGGTTATGCGACTGTGGAAATGGCAGTTTCAGCAATCAAGCAGGGAGCTTACGATTTCCTCACGAAGCCATTTTCGGTAGACATCCTGTTATTGGCAGTCAACCAGGGGCTTGAGCGGAGAATGCTCTCCTTGGAGGCAAAGCGAGCGGCCCGTGTGAAAGCAGAGATGCAGAAATTGGCTGAGGAAAAAATCCGTCTGGAAGAACTGGATCAAGCCAAGAAACAATTTATCCGCCTGGTTACTCATGAGCTTCAATCCCCGGTAGCAGCCGTTGAAAATTATCTCAAGCTGATACTGGAAGGGTATGTGCCATCCGAGGACCAGAAGGGTATTCTTGAGAAATGTATAGCCCGCACCCGGGAAGAACGCAAAATGATTGCTGACTTGCTTGAACTGGGGCACCTGGAAATGATTAAATCTTTTCAGGCTTCCCGGATTACCCCGGGGGAGATACTGGAGCAGGTGATCGAAGAATACAGGGAGGAAATCAACCAAAAGGGTCTTGTCCTGTTGGTGGAGGTAGACAAGAATATTCCGGAAATCACTGCATCGCCGGAGCAGATAAAAAGTGTTTGGAGTAATCTACTAAGTAATGCCGTGAAATTTACTCCTGCCCGGGGAGAGATCACAATTGGGCTGAAGTGTAAAGATGGAATTCTAGAGGGCTGTGTTCAGGATAGCGGAATTGGGATTCCTGCGGAAGATCAGGAAAAATTATTTACTGAGTTCTTCCGGGCAGAAAACGCAAAACAGGCCGGTGTTCCAGGTACAGGACTAGGGCTGGTGATTGTCAAACAGGTTGTTGATGGATTAGGTGGCACTGTCTCAGTGACATCCGATGTGGGCGTCGGTTCTGCGTTTTCGTTCTCCATCCCATTAGAAAAAGCTGCTTGTTAACCAAAATTCTGGTGACCGGATTAATTGCGGGTACAGCAGGAAACTGTTTCCTTCGAGGATTACGGACTCTTATTAATAACTATCTCTAGGCTGATACTGCAGAGCTTCCGCAAGGTGGATAGCGCTTATGTCCTTATCTCCAGCCAAGTCGGCAACCGTGCGAGAGAGTTTAAGCACCCTGTGATAAGCCCGGGCAGAAAGCCCTAGCTGCTGCATGGCTGCCCGAAGCAGTGATTTGCATTCCCCGTCCAACGGGCAGTTTTCCCGGATTTCCCGCGGAATCATATCCCCATTGGAGGAGCGGGGAGAATCCCTCATTCGATCCAGCTGCCGTTTTCGGGCGTTTTCAACTCTATCTCTCACCTGGCTGGAGGGTTCTCCCAACCGGTTGGAGCTAAGTTTGTCATAGTCCACTCTTGGCACTTCAACCTGAATGTCCATCCGGTCCAGCAATGGTCCGGAGATTCTTTTCTGATAGCGGGTGAGGGCTGATGACGAGCAGGTGCATCCTTTAACCGGATCGCCATAGTATCCGCAGGGGCAGGGATTCATAGCTGCTATCAGCATAAAATTGGCAGGGAAAGTCAGGGAACCCTGGGCGCGACTGATGGTAACGACCTTATCTTCCAGAGGCTGCCGAAGCACCTCCAGCACGCGGCGGCCGAACTCGGGAAACTCATCCAGGAATAAAACACCCCGATGCGCCAGGGAGATTTCTCCCGGCTGGGGCCAGGTGCCGCCGCCCACCAGCCCGGCATGAGAGATAGTATGGTGGGGCGCCCGGAATGGGCGGTGCTGGAGGAGCGGTGTGTTGGTTGGGAGCTGGTCGAGTATGGAATATATCCGGGTTACATCGAGGGCTTCCTCGATGGACATACGGGGCATGATTCCCGGCAGAGACCTCGCCAGCAAGGTCTTTCCGGCGCCGGGGGGTCCGTTCATCAGTACGTTATGATTCCCGGCTGCCGCGACTTCGAGAGCCCGTTTGACATGCTCCTGTCCCTTAACTTCCTGGAAATCTGTTTGAGCCACCTGGGCCGGCAGCTCAGCGAAGGGTTTTGATTTAAAAGGATTGATGGGTTTTACGGCAATCAAGTGCTCAAGCAGTTCCTGAAGAGTATTAACCGGCAGAACACGCAGATCCGGAACCAGCGCTGCTTCCGGGGCATCCTTTGCTGGAACGCAAATTGTCCGGAATCCACCCTCGCGCGCCATGGCAGCCATGGGTAGCAATCCCGGAGTATGTCGGGTAGTTCCATCCAGGGAGAGCTCCCCGACAATGATCATATCGTCCACTGCTTCGGGCGGGATATGTCCGATGGTAATTAGAATCCCTACGGCCATCGGCAGGTCGTAGGCAGGACCCTCCTTGCGCACATTCGCCGGCGCCAGATTGATAATAATTGGTTTGCGGGGGAATTTGACAGGTATGTTTTTAATCGCAGCCCGGACTCGCTCCCGGCTTTCTTTGACGGCGGTGTCCGGAAGTCCAACCACGGTGATATTTGGCAATCCGGTACCGAAATCCACTTCTACTTCTACTAAGACCCCCTCCAGCCCCAGCACGGCGCAGGAGTAAACGCGTGCCAGCATAGGTTCAGTGTAAATAAAATAAAGTCAAATGTCAACTGCTCCTCTGGAATATTGGAACAGAAACTCAGGGGAATAAACTGCAGGTTGGTTTCCAAAAAAAACCCGGTGGCAACCGGGGCTGGCATCTGAGGAGGAATTCACAGAAAGCATCGCTAAGCGCCCCTATCTGGAAAATCTCGGTTTTTAGACTGGACGGAGGTTAACGTTTAACTCCGATTATTCCACGAGCAAAGCAGACACCTTTTTATTCTCTGCTCATAGGGTAGATTCCATAAAAATAGCAGTCGAAGAAAGTTGTTGTTTCAGCTGGAATCAAATGGCTGCTTTTGTTGGAGCAGGCTCTTCTCCAACCCTGATAGGCGGTTATCTTGGCGAATGAGGAATTTTAATGCATAATTTTAAGCTGTAAGAAAATTCCTCATCATTTATTTATTGACAATCGTTCACCAGGAAGGATCAAAACGGACAATCCCGCCGCCCTTTGTTCCAAACCAGATCATGCCTTGCTCATCCACAATGATCTTGGCGACTTTGTTTGACGGCAAACCATCCTCTTTGGTGTAATTGGTCCAAACGCCATCCAAAAAATACGAGACTCCAAACGCTGTACCGATCCAGGCACCGCCGTCGTGATCCACAGCGACACCGTAGACAAACTTCGAGATTAAACCATCCTCTTCGGAGTATGTGGTCCAGGTTTCGCCGTCAAAATAAACCGCGCC
>CBDVDO010000169.1:0-4440 GCA_965372765.1 uncultured Anaerolineales bacterium | reverse complement strand
TTATATAAAACGGAATAATATCCATCATTATCTAACAACTTCTGATGGGTTCCCTCTTCTATGATCCTGCCTTCCTGAAGCACCACTATTCTATCCGCTGATTTGACTGTCGAGAGCCTGTGAGCTATCAGGATGCTCGTACTGTCCTGCAAAATCAGATCCAGAGCCTGCTGAATTTGACGTTCAGTAAACGGGTCAATGCTGGCAGTTGCTTCGTCCAGGATAAATACAGCCGGGTTCTGAATCAGCACCCGCAGCAAGGCAACCAGCTGGCGCTGCCCCATCGACAATTGCCCTCCCCTTTCGCCCACTTGCGTTTGAAGGCCTTCGGGCAGGGTTTCCAGCCACTCACCCTCACCAATCTGTTTCGCCAGGTCTGTCATTTCCTGAAGGGTTGACCCTCGACAAGCATATTGGATATTTTCTGCAACTGTACCGGAGAACAAAAACGGTGTCTGTGAAATCATGCCCAGCTGTTTACGGAAGCTGGTCAGATTTAAATCCCGGATATCATAGCCATCAACAAAAATACTACCTGACTGGAACTCATAAAAACGGGCAATTAACTTAGCTATGGAAGATTTACCAGCTCCGGTGTGTCCGACCAAAGCGACACTCTCACCCGGCTCAATGGTGAGGTCAAAATCCCGGAAGACCCATTCATCCTCCGCGTATCTGAAATTTAACCCCTCAATCCGAATCTGACCAGATAATCGGGCAGGGTCGAGGTTTTTCTTTTGAACAACTGCCGGTTCAGCATCAATCAATGCAAATACTCTCTCCGCGGATGAGAGTCCGGTCTGTACCTGTGCCCAAAAAGAAGCCAAATTCAGAACCGGAAAAAAGAACCGATCCAGGCTTAAGAGGAATAGATACCAGGAGCCAATGGTGACAATTCCCTGAGCAACATCCATTCCTCCGATATAAACCAGCAGCGCCGAGCCTGCCCCTCCGATCGCATTCAAAATAGGGAACACAATCGAGAGCACAAATCCTCTGCGGACATTAATCCGGTACGAGCCCGTATTCGCCTGATTAAAATCATCAAAGATTTCGGATTCCTGCCGGAAGTTTTTAGCAACAGCAATACCGCTGACCGTTTCCTTAATTGTAGCGTTGACTTTTGCCATTGCCTGCATGCCTTCCCGGGTCACACGGCGGGCAATCTTTCTAAAACCAATAGTCAGGATAAACAAAAGCGGTAAAAATCCAAGTATATATAAGAATAAGCGGGATTCCAGGCGGGCCAGGATAACACCCAGGATTATTGCCTGAATCATTTGGGCTATTAGATCAGTCATCAGGACAATCAGCTTTCCAAACTCGCGTGTATCTGAAGTTATCCGGGAAACCACCCTTCCGGAAGAAAACTTGTCATAAAAAGACAGATCATGAGTTGCGGCAGAAGAGAAAGCATCTGTCCGGAGGGTCATTACGATATTTGAAACTATCCTGACTGTCATCCGCCGCCGAATCCAATTCCCTCCCCAGTTGATGAGTGCGGCCAGCAAAACAAGACCGAGCAGGATATTGATGACCGTATCACCGCGATCAACCGATAAACGGTCAATGCTGTTGGATACAATTAAAGGCAGGGATGCGCCGGATACAGCTACTAGAATCAGAAGGGCTGAGATCCATACCAAACGGGTTTTATGCGGATTAAAATATTGATTAATACGCTTCAGTAATTCCCTGTCGCTATATTCACGATCATATGCTTCAGTATCTAGTCCGGAAAAAAATCCCATTCAACTAATCCTCTATCGGTAATCCTGTCCTGCAGTCAGTTGTAAACATCATTCCTTAAATAACTGGCTATATGCCTCTGAGCTGTTAATTAATTCCTCGTGGGATCCACTGGCAATGATTTCTCCCTTTCGAATCACAAGAATGTGGTCTGCCCAGCGAATTTGGGAAAGCCGGTGGGTAATGATTATTGTTGTCCGTCCTTTTGCCGCCGTAAAAATCGCCTTTTGGATCTCATCTTCGGTAGCGCTATCTATCGAGCTGGTTGAATCATCCAGGATTAAGATGCGGGGATCTGTCAGGAACGCCCTTGCCAAAGCCAGCCGTTGGCGCTGTCCCCCGGACAAGGTCACTCCCCTCTCTCCCAATATAGTTTGATAACCATTTTTGAAAGAAAGGATAAAATCATGCGCCTGGGCAGATTTGGCGGCGCTTTCTATCTCTTCCTGGGTCGCATCCGGTTTCCCAAAAGCTATGTTGTCAGCGATGCTGGTTGAAAACAGGAAAATATCTTGTTCTATGATCGAGATTTGTTTTCTGAGAACGGAAAGGTTCCAATCCCGGACATCCACATCATCAATCAAGATCGAACCTGAGGCGGCATCGTAAGTGCGGTTGACCAGCTTGGCCAGGGTTGTTTTTCCAGAACCGGTTTGACCTACAATTGCCAGGGTTTGTCCCGGATTCAAATAAAAATCTATCCCTGAAACTGATGAATCATTACCCGGATAGGCATAGGAAACATTTTCGAAATGGATTCTGCCTTTCATATCTGCTGTGTAACCGGATTGGTTTTGATCCAGTTCAGTCTCCCGGTTGATCAATTCCAGGATGCGCCGGGAGCTAGCAATCCCCAATGAAACCTGGGAATAAGCAAACAAGGAAATAAAAGTTGGAAAACCAAGCAGTGCCAGCAAGCCAAAATAACCGGCGATATCTCCCACTTGAAGTAGCCCTCTCTGGTAGAGGGTAATCGCGTGATATAACCCGCCAGCCTGGGTAAGTCCCATCACCAGCAAAGGAAGAAAACGGGCTTCCACATCTCCCTGGTGGATCTCTTTATCCCTGAAACTGCGGGCATTCTTCTCAAATAATCCCACTTCACTTTTTTCTTCAGCCATACCCTTCACAGTCTCAATTCCATCAATAGCCTCTGCCAGCCGGGAATTTAATGTGCCAAAAGCTTTTCTGACAGCATTGGTAATTGGTTGAAGTTCAAACAGATACTGCCAGAGCGCTAGAACATATAAAATCAAAAATATCAGCGGGGCTGCTACCAGCGATGGATGATACCGTCCTGCAAAGATGATCGGCATAAAGATAAAATTCGCTGATCCGATGACCAGGTTCATACCCGGGCTGAACATAAAATTAATTTCCCTGACATCATTGGTAGCCCTGGCCATCACATCGCCTACCGGCAGCAGGCTGTGATAGGTCATACTTTTTCCCAGCAGACTGGTATAAAATTCATGCCGGATATCCCGTTCTATCCGCTGGCCGATCAGCTCAGCGCTGAAGTTCCTACCCAGCTGCAGAATTCCCCGCAGGGATTGCGTTCCAGCGATTATTAAAGCAAACCTCAACAGAGATTCAGTTCGGGGAGGATCTTCCAGCATGGCGTTTAAAGCCAATCCGATAATCAACGGGACAACTGATGCCAGGGCCGCATTGCCAATTGCACCAACCAGTAAAATTAGACCCAGGTGCCAATACAGCAGAAAATGAGCCATAATCCACCGGATCGGGTTGTTTCGGCTGGCCCGGATTCTGGCAGGCACCTGGTATTCCTCAGGCAAGGTATATTCTGTGGTCAGGAATGTACTTTTATCCATTAATTCTTCTTTGTTTGTACCTGATCCTGAACTTCATCCGGAAATACCAGGTCCTTGACAATTCCAAAAGGACCATAGTTTTCCAAATCGCGATAAGATATCTCCCGGACCTGCTCAGAAATTGGATTTACCCTAAAAACACGTCCGGTAAAATCCAGCAATGTCAGATTCTCTCCTGCATCTGCAACCTGTCCTCTCATATAGCTGGAAAAATGGAGGAAATTTTCCTTTGTATCCGGATAACGTTGAAATAATTTTTCAAATGTCCGTTGAAACTGCTCTTTATATTCAACGGTGACTACCGATAGGTTGCTGATTATCCAGCATTGATCCCTGAATTCCCGGTAATATGCCAGGCCTAATAAATCTCCATCCCTGTCCAGGTAAGGATAAAACGGGAATGCCCGGCAGGTGATAGACCGGTAAGAACGCTGGCAAGATTGATGCCCCAAGCACTGAAGTAATTGCTGGCCAGGTTGAACATCCTGGATTAGTTCCTCCTGCTCAATTGCCCCTGATCCCTTCCAGAGATGCCATAACTCTGTCTCAGCCCGCAAATACTCCCATTCCAGGTCATATGCCGATGGAATCACGAGCTTTATATCGCAACAAACTGGTATGCCGTAATCATTAAAGGGGCCGCATTTCTCACCGCAGTCTATCCCCGACAGTGGAAGTGAAAATTCCTGATATAGTTCTTTGAAAGTGAAATCCGGATTAGAATCGGTCATTATTTTGAAGAGTCTTTGGCTTGGATGGTTTTATTGAGGAAATCAAGCGCTTCATCCCGGGTATGGACCTCACCCCTCACTTGCGCCTCCCGGAGCTGCTCGAGGAGGATTCCAATCTCAGGACC
>CBDVDO010000168.1:0-4453 GCA_965372765.1 uncultured Anaerolineales bacterium | reverse complement strand
CGATCCAGGTCATCCTTTCCCTCACATCTCAAATCTCTCTATGAATCTTGCGGTGGTAGTTCAAGATTCCAAACATGGTCAGCGATTTGCCCGCTTGAAGGTTCCCAAAATTTACCCGCGATTGATAGCTATTCCCAGTGAAGATAAAGCCGATGAAAACCAGGAATTAGGATTGGATGAACGCAATTCAGCCAACTTTGTCTGGTTGGAAGAGGTTGTGAAAGCAAACCTTGATTTGCTCTTCCCTGGTTTAAAGATTGAAGCTGCTTACCCGTTCCGGGTAACCAGGGATGCAGATCCAGAAATTGAAGAAGATGAAGCTTCGGATTTGTTAGCAGCAATTGAAGAGAGTGTGCGGGAAAGGCAATTTGGATCAGCTATTAGGTTGGAAATCGATAGTTCCATGCCTGACCAGGTGAGGGAAATCCTGCAAACTAACCTGGATGTGGCGTCGTATCAAATATTTGTTGTGGATGGGCCAATTGGTTTAAGCGATGCTATGGAGTTAATGGACATTAATCGTCCCGAATTAAAGGACATGCCTTTTAAGCCATCTATCCCGCCTTCATTGTCAACTGAAGAAAGTATTTTTTCTGTAATTCGACGGAAAAATATTTTAATGTACCATCCCTACGACAGTTTTGACCCGGTTATTCGATTTGTCCGTGAAGCAGCCCGTGACCCAGAGGTGCTGGCAATAAAAATGACTTTATACCGGGTGGGTCCAGATTCTCCAGTGGTTGCTGCGTTGATGGATGCCAGGGAGAATGGGAAACAAGTAGCTGTCCTGGTTGAGTTGAAAGCACGTTTTGATGAGGAAAATAATATCGTCTGGGCAAAATCTCTGGAAAGAGCAGGGGTTCATGTTGTTTATGGTTTGATTGGACTGAAAACCCATGCAAAAGTCAGCGTGGTCATCCGTCATGAACAAGAAGGTATCCGGCGATATATCCATCTGGCAACAGGCAATTACAATGATGTGACTGCCCGTGTTTATTCGGACCTGGGTTATTTCACCTGTGATCCTGCTCTCGGGAAAGATGCCTCTGCTTTGTTTAACCGCTTAACTGGATATTCCCTCGATGAAGAATACAAAAAACTGTTGGTAGCCCCGGGAGAAATGCAACAAGGAATCATATCCCGGATAGATCGGGAAATTAAAATCCATCAGGAACATGGAGATGGCTATATAGCGTTTAAGATGAACTCTTTGGCGGATTATCACTGTATTGAAGCGCTGTACCGGGCCTCTCAGGCGGGAGTAAAAGTTGATATTCAAGCCCGGGGCATCTGCTGTTTGCGTCCGGGAATTCCCGGAGTTAGCGAAAATATAACCGTAACCTCAATTGTGGGGAGATTCCTTGAGCACGCCAGGATTTATTACTTCCGCAATGGAGGAGAGGAAGAGATTTTCCTTGGCAGTGCGGATTTAATGCCCAGGAATCTTTACAGGAGAGTTGAGACCTTATTCCCCATTGAAGATGAGACAATAAAAAACTCTATCAAGGACGAAATATTAAATATGCACCTGAAAGATAATGTGAAATCCCGGCTCATGCTGTCAGACGGAAGTTATGAACCGGTAAAGAAGGGGGAAAATGAAGAGTCATTTAATTCCCAGGAATGGATGATCGAAAATCGGGGAATCTGGCATCATTCGGAGTAATTCTTAAAAAACCCCTGTCTAACTGCATTCTTTCAAAGTCGTTCGTATAAAGGTCGGCATTGAGCGATACCTGGAAATATTTTGTATTTGTGAAATGGTATCTGGAGATTCCTGAAGGGGAGGGCAGCAGCAGTATTCGGAAATAGTATGATCATCAGGCATCCTGAGTGTCCTGAATAGTCCTGAGCCCTTCGACTCCACTTCGTTTCGCTCAGGAGAACCGTAGCGAAGGGATGTAACGAAGGATGTATCAAAGGGTGCCCTTAAATTTGAGAGTAATCTCAATCGGTTCGGTTTTGAGGGGGAGAAAAACTATCTATCTTAACTTCTTTGTGAAAAGCTTCTTTCATTAGTGGGGACGCATTTCGATTAGACTGCCAGAGTTCAACAGCTGGATATTGATTGGCAATCAGGGTTATTCGCAGCTGTTTTTCATCCCAGGTGGCAACGGTGTCAGTAATATTCGAATTTCGACCTCGTTCAAGACATTCAGCTAACCTGAGGATGGCTGCCAGTTTGGTGAGAGTGGTCAGGTCTTTTTTCTTCAGCAGCAGTTTGTAATCGGAAATTTCGGGTTTCCCTTTCCTGTGATAGCGGGAGAGCAGGGCAATGAGGGCAGTTTCGCGGGGGGTGTAGCCTGGCAGTCCGTTATATTCCAGTAAGGTTTGGGTGTGTTTATGATGACTGCTGTAGCCGATAATCCGGCCTAGATCATGAAGCAAAGCTGCTGCGTAGAGAATTTCGCGTTCCTCCTTGCCATATCCGTGCAGGGGAGCCAGCTGTTCAAAAAGCCGTCCTGCCAGGAAGCTCACATGATTGGCATGCTGTTCTTCGTAAGAATAATTTCGGGCAAGATTTAATACGCTGAATTTACGCACGCTGGGGATGATGGGGGGATCTAAATGGGACCAGAAAAGCTCTAGAAACACACCTTCCCGGAGACCATTTACTGACAATTGCAATTCATCAACTTGGAGACGGTCCATTACTGCGAGAACAACAACTGCACCCGGCAGGATTATGTCCGCCCGGTCACTGCTTAATCCTGGAATCTTTTGGCGCTCCTTTAATGGAAGTTCCCGGAAAAGCTGGACACTCCTCTCGATTGAAGACCGCTTAAGGATAAAACCATGTTGGGTGTGGAGGGGATATTTTTGTCGACTTGCTTCAATCATCGCCAGGTTGCGGATCGTTCCACCCAATCCGACCAAGGGTTCCCCTAGTTTCTCCGGCAGCCATTGAATGGTATCAAGTTGTCGGGAGATTTCTTTTTCGATGCCCCGATATTCCTTCCTGGAAATCGGGTCCCGGGTGATAAATCGTTCTGTGAGGGCAAGTGCCCCCAGGGAGATGGAGTTGCCTTTGGCAAACTGCCCTTTTTGCACATCGCTGAGTTGAATGCTGCCTCCTCCGATATCCAGAACAACGCCCTCACTCAGGGGAACTTCATTTAATGCGCCTAAAGTATCATAGTAGGCTTCTTTTTCTCCGTCCAGCAGCTGGATGGATATCCCAATTTCATCTCTGATCCTATCCAGGAAAGCAGGACCATTCGCCGCCTCTCGTACTGCGCTGGTCGCAACTGCCAGGATTTGACTGACGTTGGTTTGTTCACAAAAATCCTTATAAAGGCGTAAGGTTGACAATCCCCGGACAATGGCTTCATCGCTTAGCCCGGCTTCAGTCATCCCTTGCCTGAGCCGGACGACTTCCCGGACTTCGTCCACCAACCGGTAAGAGAATCCCAATCGGGTTTCCATGATAATTAATCGATTTGTATTGGATCCCAGATCGATTATCGCAATCCGCCGGGTTGGATTTTCAATCATATGTTTATTCCAGAAGTGAAAACTTATTTTTTAGGGGTCAAGATTTGTTTATTCTGCCAGATAAATCAGAAGTCAGCCTTCAGGATTGTATGCCATAAAGGGATTAGCGTCAATTTACAGAATTTGAGGGGAAAAACTTGACAAACCCAAATAAATATGTAATAATCCTATTGTACTAATACACTATTACAATAGGATTATATGAAATTAAAAATAGACCCTGACAGCAGTGTGCCAATTTATGTCCAGATTGAGGATAGCATTCATTCCTTTATTGCCGCCGGACAATTACAGCCGGGTGAGCAATTACCCACAATCCGGGAATTGGCTGCAGATATTCGCGTAAACCTTAATACAGTAGCCAGGGCTTACTTTGAACTTGACCGGGAAGGAGTAATCTCTACCCAGAGGGGCAAGGGCACTTTTGTTTCCGGAGTTCTAGACAAAGATCAAATTGAGCGTAAACGTCAAAGGTTGCTCCACTCCATTATAGAAACTGCGCTGGAGGAAGCCCGGAGGCTGGGGTATTCTCCGACTGAAATAAAGAAAGCCTTTCAGGAGGAAATGAAAGTTTGGCTTGATAAGTACAGAGAGCAATAATTTTATTATTCATGGAGGAAGGAAAAAATGGTTATTAAACCAACAGGACTAAATATCGGATTTGAGGAGAAAAAACAGAGTCAGATCAATGGTGTTGCTGTTTTTACTTTTGTGATTCTGATGATAATCTCATCGGCTGCTGCGGCCTGGATGGCAATTGAGGAAGTTAATCTGATCTGGATCATCACAGAGCTGTTAGTTTTGAACATCGTAGGATCCTATGTTCTACTGGCATTCAAAGTAGCTGAGCAGTGGGAGAAAGCCATCCATCTTCGTTTAGGCAGGTTTGTTGGTCTGAAAGGCCCCGGACCATTTTGGATTGTTCCCATTTTTGACACACTACCTGCCTGGATTGATC
>CBDVDO010000167.1:0-4475 GCA_965372765.1 uncultured Anaerolineales bacterium | reverse complement strand
GCCATGATGGTTGTGGCAAAGGCAGAATTTGCCCAATCATACATACTCCAGGAGTTGATAATTTTTTTATATTTTTTATCATCCATGAGAGCCTCCATTGATGGAAATCATTTAACAGCTACATTATACGACAGATCGATCTGTGAGTGTAAAATCAAAATTCGATTTTCTGTCTCGTAGAATTTCCAAATACCCCGAAGTATTTGAATTATATTAAGAATTTGATCCTGCCGGGAACCCGAGTTGACTTGCGAGAACCATCATGCTATTATTATGTTGGAATTATTCATTATTTATCTGGCTCTGCCAAACGAATTACCGGGACTTATTTTGCCATTATTTTTATTTGTTATCTGCCCTTCTGATTTATTTTAGGACAATTTTTATTACAATACAGGCAGTCTAACTTAGTTTTTTGGCATCAAAATATCTCTCTTGAATGGGATTGGTTATGGCGAGCACAGATACCTGGTGTTCGCTATTTTTCTTTTTTAGGAGGGGTATTATGAGTCCTGAGTTTGTTTTTCGTATTATTGGCATGGTCGCGTTTGGATTATTGGGGGGGTATTTTGGTGTTGACCTGGCAAAAGTCACTATAATTACAACTGAAGAAGGGGCTGTAATCTTTGGTTTGGTTGGCGCGCTGTTTGGGCTGGTATTAACTCCCACTCTTACCACTCGACCTCTGAAATCGCTCCGAGCACTGTTAAACCAATTGGATTCCAGAACTCTGGGATCAGGATTGGCGGGACTAGCTGTAGGATTGGTGATTGCTGCCTTACTGGCATTTCCGCTATCCTTGCTGCCGTCTCCCCTGGGAGAGGTTTTTCCCTTTATCGGGGTTTTGTTTTTTGCTTATATCGGCGTGGCAGTTTTTACCTCCCGCAAGAACGATATCTTTTCCATCTTTGGGGGAAGGGTGTTTCCCCATCCCGATAAGGGAGGAAGAGAGGGGGACAAAGAACGGGTCATTTTGGTTGATACCAGTGTGATCATTGATGGCAGAATCGCTGATATTGCCCAAACGGGATTTCTGGTTGGGGAACTTCTTATTCCTCGCTTTGTACTGGATGAACTTCAACATATTGCGGATTCGGCAGATGGACTACGCCGGCAGCGCGGCAGAAGGGGTATGGAAATTCTGGCAAACCTCCAGGAATCCAATATCATCCCGGTCAGAATTAGTGATATTGATGTAGAAGGAACCCGGGAAGTTGACAGCAAACTGGTAATCCTGGCCAGGCAATTGAGCTGTCCCATTCTGACCAATGATTACAATCTCAACCGGGTGGCGGAAATTCAAGGTGTGCCGGTTTTAAATATTAATGAACTGGCAAATTCTGTAAAAGCCGTTCTCTTGCCCGGTGAATACGTGGAAGTAAAAATAATTCAGGAAGGCAAAGAGCGAGGCCAGGGTGTTGGTTATCTCTCGGATGGGACCATGGTTGTGGTTGAGGATGGCAAGGACTATATGAATGAGGATATCAACTCCATTGTCACCAAGGTGCTGCAGACCGCTGCGGGGAGAATGATCTTTGCCAGACCGGATGAAGCTTAACGAATAATCAGGAATAAGCCATGAGCATTAAGATCTACAATACATTAACTAGGAAAAAAGAAACCTTAAAAACCCTTCAGCCCGGGAAGGTTTCCATGTATGTTTGCGGACCAACTGTTTATGATAAAGCCCATGTTGGTCATGGAATGTCCACCCTGGTTTTTGATGTCGTTCGCCGGTATCTCGAGTACCGTGGTTATGAGGTCCGTCATGTTACAAATTACACTGATGTAGATGACAGAATCATCCAGCGGGCAGCCGTGGAAGGTGTGGATTCAGTTCAGATTGCCCAGCGATATATCGATGAGTTTGATCAGCATTTGAAGGATTTGAATATTCTAACCGCGGCCGAATACCCCCGAGCAACAGAGGAAATTAACCGCATTGTTGAAGCAGTAGCAGATCTGGTTGAGAAAGGTTATGCCTATCCCCTAAATGGCGATGTTTATTACCGGGTAGAAAAATTTTCTGGATACGGAAAATTATCCGGTCGGAAAATTGAAGATATGGAAGCAGGTTTCCGGATTGAGGTGGATGATCGCAAAGAACATCCTATGGATTTTGCTTTGTGGAAAGCCGCCAAACCCAATGAGCCAAGTTGGCCCAGCCCCTGGGGAAATGGCCGTCCGGGCTGGCATATCGAGTGCTCGGTGATGAGCCAATCCCACCTGGGTGAACAGATTGACATTCACGGTGGCGGCAATGATTTAATTTTCCCCCATCATGAAAACGAGATTGCCCAGAGTGAAGCTCTGCATGGGAAACAATTCGCAACCTACTGGATGCACAATGGCATGATGCAGCTTTCTGGCGCTGCGATGTCAAAATCCACCGGCAACCTGGTAACAATAGACAGTTTCCTGGAACATTATGAAGCCAATGTGCTGCGGATGATGATCCTGAATTCAAGCTATCGGGGCCCCATAACTTTTAATGAAGAAACTATCGAGCATTCCCTGAAAGCTCTCAAGCGGCTGCGCTCAGCCTTAAAGCCAGCTCTTCCGAAGAAAGACTGGAAGGGGGATTTGAAAAAAGGTATCAGCCTGGTTAAGGAATCTTTCCTGAAAGCTATGGACGATGATTTCAATACAGCCGGCGCGCTGGGTTTTATCTTTGATTTTGTCAAGGAGATCAACCATGCCCGTGATGAAGGCGCTGATCAGGAAGCCATGATAGCGGCTCAAGCAGTATTGAATGAACTAACCGGGGTGCTTGGTTTGGAGTTAGATATAGTTGAATCAAGGGAAGTCGATCTAAGTGTAAACGAAGAAGTTTTTTACGAATTACGCAGTTATTTTACAAAATTAGATGATACGGAAGCAATTGATATCTTAAAAAGTGAAATATACTCAGCCGATGTAGCTCCGGAAACTGATATCCAAAGTGTTGTGCCTGATTTCGATTCAATAGATAATAATGCAATAATAAACATAGCAATCAAGTTGCGAGATAGATCTCGTACTAATAAAGATTGGGCAACGTCAGATCATATTCGAGATTTTCTAAGCTCGAATGGAATTGTTGTGGAAGATTCGGATCAGGGCACGACTTGGCATATAAAATAAATGTTAGTGTCGCTAGAAGTATTTCTTTTATCAAAACCCTTGGTTAAATAAATGAAAGAGTGGATTTGGGGCAGAAACCCGGTGTATGAAGCTTTACTCGCAGAGCGAAGGCAGTTTTACGAACTGCGAATTGCCAAGGGTATCCAGGAAGAGGGGCGCTTAAAAAAGATACTCGACCTGGCTGCAAACCTATCCATCCCCATTTCTCAAGTTCCGCGCGAATCCCTGGCTTCTTTGGGAGGCAATCATCAGGGGACGGCTTTACAGGCGGACCCTTATCCCTACGTTGATCTACACCAGATCCTGAAAAACGCAAAAGAAAGCGGTGATCCTTTATTGGTATTACTTCTGGACACACTTAAGGATCCCCAAAATCTGGGCACATTAATTCGCACCGCAGAAGCGGTCGGTGTGCATGGCATTGTACTGCCTTACCGCAGAACAGCCACGGTCACACCCGCAGTGGTTAGCGCATCTTCTGGAGCAAGCGAACACTTGTTGATCACACAAGCAAACCTGGCTCAATCTCTCAACCTACTTAAGGAGGAAGGGGCCTGGGTTGTCGGACTTGAGGAAGGCGAGGGGTCCCAAACGCCAGATCAGGTAGACCTGACCGGACCTCTGGCTGTGGTTGTTGGAAGTGAGGCAGAAGGGATGCGGCACCTGGTTAAATCTTCCTGTGATTTTCTGCTCGCGCTGCCAATGCGGGGAAAAATAGATTCCTTAAACGCAGCGGTTGCTGGATCTGTGGCTTTGTATCTGATTTGGCAGGCAAGGGGTTTTCAGGGGCTTCGCAGATGACTGGAAGTATTGACGATTGGCTGGAAACCTGATAAACTTTTCCTCTGTCGACTACGAACCTTGCCGTGCTTATTTCCATCTGATATAATGCCTTGGCTTGGGTCGTGTAGGAATTGACCCCTTGCCGACGTAGCTCAATCGGTAGAGCAGTCGCTTTGTAAGCGACAGGTCATGGGTTCGAGTCCCATCGTCGGCTCCTGATAATTGCTCAGGGAGCAATAATATCTGGTTCTAAAACTTGGGCGGTTACCGAAGTGGTCAAACGGGGCTGACTGTAAATCAGCTGGCATACGCCTACGGAGGTTCAAATCCTTCACCGCCCACTTTTTCTGCAAGCTGCAGAGGTGATGAACCTTTGACAGCTTGTAGTTATGTATAAAGCCAGCCCTCGTAGCTCAGGGGTAGAGCGCATTCTTGGTAAGAATGAGGTCATGGGTTCAATTCCCATCGGGGGCTCTGGTACTAGTTGAAGAATCCTTTTGAGTAACGGGTTTTAAGGAGAAGACATATGGCGAAAGCGAAATTTGAACGAACGAAACCGCATGTGAATG
>CBDVDO010000166.1:0-4487 GCA_965372765.1 uncultured Anaerolineales bacterium | reverse complement strand
GTTTTTGTAATTTGGGGTTTATTTCGTTGTTATTCATGATTAAACCTTAAAATAAATAAGTTCAAATTAAATATCTCCCCGTACACTATAAGACGCCAAAAGCGACAAAAGGATACGGGTAGTTTAAAGAATTCTAGTTTCTGGCGAAACCCCATATTATATGGCCGCGATTTTTATTGGTAGGATTAGGACTTGGAGACTGGGGGACTTGGAGAGTGAGTGACTTTGAGACTGGGGGATCCCCAGGAATATTTTATTCTGGTTCTAGATTATCACTGAGAATTCGCTGCAGAGCTGCCAAACCGCGGTGCTGCTGTGCTTTCACGGAGCCAATAGATTTTTCCATACCTTGGGCGATTTCCTGTGTGCTCCAACCTTCCAGGAACCTAAGCACAATTACCTGGCGCTGCTCGGGGGTCAGTAAGCGTAATGCCCGGCGGACGAGTTCTGATTCCTGCCTGTCAGATACAATTTCAGCGGGTCCCTGATCTTCCCCTGGTAAACGGTCTTCCTGGAGTTCCAATGGGGGTGGCGGTTCCCTGCGGTAGGTATCGGTGATCAGGTTGTGAGTGATGCGGTACAAGTACGCCTGCAGGTGTTCTGTTGGTCCTCCGCCAATTTTAAATGCTTTCAATAAGCGGTGAAAAGCCTCGGCAACCAGGTCCTCTGCGAGTTGGGCATCACCGACGTGTTTATAGGCATAAGCATACAACGCATCGCTGTACAGATCATAGACTTCCCCCAGGGCTGCCTGATCGAAGGTGCGAGCTTTCTCCAATAGTTTTCCTTGATCCTTGATAATCATCACTTAAATTAAGACGCAATAATTGAGATTTAGTTATGGGTTGTCGTATTTTCTTTATATTTTTCCCAAAGGTAAATATAATAAACTGAGCTGGATAAACCGATTCCACCGCCTATTCCAAGGTATAAAATTCCCAGCAGAGGTTTTGGAATGGGGGTGAATTTTCTCAAAGAAATTCCCAGGCCAATCATAAAGATGATGATCAGGTAGCTTTTCCATTCCTGGAAGGCAAAAATGGAAGGTTTCTCGCCAGGCATGTTTTCGATCCTGAGGCTGTTCTTTTTCGCGAGTCCGGTAAATCCGAATTGATAAATAATCAAGGCCAAAAAACAGCCAGGAGCCCAATAAATCCAGAGGGGGGAAACAGCTGGAGTAAAGATCCATCCCACTGCCAGGTATATCAGGTAGTAGCCAACCCCGGTCCACATCAACCCTGAGATCAGCTGCAGCCAATTTTTATCAACCCCCGAGTTCAATTGTTTAATCCATTCCATAATTTAACAAGTTATACCACTTTGGAAGAAAATGAGATGCGGAAAAAGGATCACATCTCATTTTTGTAAACCAGCGGATTTTTTTGAAGTGGACATTCTTTCCCTTCGATATGTCCTTCATGGAGTCTGCCTGAGTGAAATCGTAGGGATCAGGGCGCGACTTCGACCCTATACTGTCATCGCGAGGAGGCTTGCGGCGAAGCGATCTCCTGATATTACGAGGAGATTGCCGCGCTTACCCTTCGACTACGCCTGTCCTGAGTGGACATCGAGGTAAGCCGAGGTGGAAATCGAAGGGCCGGGTGATCCTGAGGTGTCATTCTCCGGGTGATTCTGATTAACAGGAGATTGCCGCGGCGAAAAGCTACGCTTTTCTTCTCGCAATGACAGATTAATTCAAATTAGGCGCCCTTCGATACCCCTTCGTCTTAGTTTATCCCGAGTAGAGCAAAGCGGAATCGAGGGGCTCAGGGTACTCAGGATGCCTTCTTTCTAAAAATAAAAACTATTTACTATTTACTCCTTACTGACCACTGACTCACTCCCCCAATAGCTCCCTCAACTTACTCCTCGACTCCGCTTCCACTTGATCGTGAATGCTGACACCATGGGAATCCATAGTGACCACCACTGGAAATCGATTAACTTTTAACACCCAGATAGCTTCCGGGACACCAAAAGACAATTTATAGACACCCACAACCTCTTCTACAGATTCGGCAATTAGTGTGGCAGCTCCCCCGATGGCATGGAAATAAGCTGCCGGGACATCCTGGCAGGCTTGTAATGTATTTGCTTTCATACCGCCTTTGCCGATCACCCCTCGCAGGTCAAAATGGTGCATTACTTCACTTTGATAGGGCTCTTCCCGGATACTTGTGGTGGGCCCGGCAGCGACAAATTTATACTCACCAGTATCTAATCCTGATACTACCGGGCCGCAGTGGTAAATCAAGCTTTCTTTAAACACCGGCTTGATGGCTTCATATACTTCCAGATCGTCGCCTTCCGGTTCCCTGGTTTTTCGAATAAAGGTATCAACCATCCATTTGTGGACTGTATCTCTTCCGGTTGCCAGAATGCCGGTGAGAGCGACTGTATCCCCGGTATGCAAGCCCTTAATGGTATCGGGTGAGATTGGAATCGTTATTTCTTTCATGATGACTACTCCTCCAGGTATTTTGAAACCAACAGGCTGAGTTTAGCCCGGGTTTTTGCGGGGATTAGGTCAGGGTTGGTGATAATGGCGCCGTCCAGCGCAGATAAGCAGCCGCAAGAACGGTCTTCTGGCGGGGGATTCTCCGCCAGTTCTGCAATTGCCTGCTGAACAAAAGATGTGTTCTGAGTGATGATCTTCAACACCATTTCTACAGAGACAGCTTCTTCTCTAGCCTGCCAGACATCATAATCCGTAATGTGGGCAATCGCCGCATAACAGAGTTCAGCTTCCCTGGCCAGAAAAGCTTCCGGCGCACTGGTCATGCCAATGATGGACATTCCCCAGGATCGGAAGGTATTAGATTCCGCCCGGGTAGAAAATCGGGGACCTTCTATGATCAGGAAAGATCCTTGATCATGAACTTTTGCTCCGCCGTTATTTAACGCCTGGTAAAGATGAGCCGAAAGATCCGGGCAAAAAGGATCGGCTGTTCCGACATGGGCTGCCAAACCATCCTCAAAAAATGTGTTCTTTCTGTATTTGGTTAGATCAAATATCTGATCAGGGATGACCAGATCTCCCGGTTTATAATCTTCCCGCAGAGACCCACAAGCGTTTACACTGATCACCCGGTTTACGCCCAACTTTTTTAATGCGTAGATATTTGCCCGGTAATTCACCTGGGTGGGATTAATAGGATGTCCTACACCGTGACGGGCAAGGAACATAACCTGCTGCCCATGGATTTCTCCCTGGACGATGGGACCACTTGGTTTTCCAAAAGGAGTATCCAGAAAGTGTTCAGTAACCTCGGTTAATCCGGGAATTTTATAAAGACCGGAGCCGCCGATGACAGCAAAAAGGGGGTGGTTTGTCATATTGTATCCTTCGAAATATTCTCCCTTTGAAAACGGAGCTTGTTTTATTCAACTAATAGAGGATCAGGTAAATTATAGAAGAATTAAAAACTTTACACAAGATGGACATTCATCACCCGCTGGAATCTGACCAGATTTCCAACTCATCGAGAGCCAGGATTTGTTTCTCAATTTTGTTTCTCAATATTGATAGGTAAAATTCCTGAAAAATTTGAAGGAATTCGGTATACTGAAGGTAATGATCGAGAACAAGAAGGCAGGGTTTGAAGAATTAGCTCATACTGCGGACCTGGAAATACGGGTCTGGGGCGAGGATTTGGTTTCTCTTTTCCAGCAGGCTGCGGCCGGAATGCTCCACCTTTCCGGAGTTGAGGAGTTAGCAGAGGGAATATCCTCAGTACAGCAAAACATTTCCATCGAGGCTATGGATTTCGAAGGGTTGTTAATCCTGTTTCTGGAAGAACTTCTGTACAGGCTTACTGAAGATTATATGGTGTATGAGATTCAAAAACTCTCCATTTCCAGCGAATATACTCTCAAGGCAGAGTTGACGGGGGCCCAGATTAAGTCCTACCAGAGAGATATCAAAGCCGTCACTTATCATAACCTGAATATTAGATCCTCTGCGGATGGTTATGAGGTGAATATTGTCTTTGATATCTGAGCTCCCTCTTTAAAGGTAGTCTGGCATGGTTTCTATTAATGATCTCCAAAAAATCAATTCCTATGAGTGGGAAATCCCTCAATCCTACCGGGCTGATATGCGTGTTCCGGTGCGGATATTTGCGTCCGAGGAGCTGTTGAAGGGCGTTACCCGTGACAAATCTCTTGAGCAGGCGGTCAATGCCTGTTCTTTACCCGGATTGGTTGGCAGTGTGATGGTCATGCCGGATATGCACCAGGGATATGGATTTCCTATTGGTGGTGTAGCGGCCACAAAATATCCCCAGGGCGCCATATCTCCAGGAGGAATTGGGTATGACATCAACTGCGGCGTCCGATTGCTTGGAAGCAGATTATCCTATCAGGAAACAAGACCATACCTGGATGAACTGGCAACTGCTCTGAACCAATTTTGTCCCAGTGGCGTCGGTAAAAGCGGGCATCTCCGATTGAGTGCCAGGGAGGTGGAGGATGTTTGCCGGGAAGGA
>CBDVDO010000165.1:0-4528 GCA_965372765.1 uncultured Anaerolineales bacterium | reverse complement strand
TTTTGATCTGGATATTTTTCTCTGTTGCAGCCAGTTTTGCATCTTCAATGGATTCCCTGCAGACTTCTCCAGGATCGAACCATTCAAAATCCGCCTGGATCTGTTCCGGTCGCATACGGGCTAAATCTACCACGTCGCTGATCAGAGCCGAGAGGTCTGTAACCCGTATGACACAGCGATTTAACATTCTTTCCTGTTTTGAATTCAGGTCACCTGCATATCCACCCAGGATGGTTTGTAAATAATTCTCAACGGCTGCCAGAGGAGTACGCAATTCGTGGGAAACAATGGAGAGGAAATAAGTCAGGGTGTCTGTGGCGCTGCGGTAGCGGCCTCGTACCAGGCTTGTCAGGGCGATATGGACCAGATACCCTGCTTCAGTATTAGATGATAGGAAATCGCGTATTTTTTGTCCTTCAATTGCTATAACCCTGGTGGGTTCAATGGCGATTATTGAAGCCGAATGAAAATAGGGAGGAGTGAGTGCTGAAAACCCGGCAACTTGATTGGGTGTTACATAGGCAATATTAGCATTTCGAGGAGTTGAGTGCCTCCCTAACTGGATTTTCTTTTCAATAGCCAATTTCCCTCTTTCAACGACCAGTATTTTGTTTGCCGGCTCTCCTTCAATGAAAACATTTTGACCATCCTGGTATGTTTCCTCATAGCAGAATCTGGCAATTTTCAGTAAATCAGTATCAGATAGAGTATTAAATATTTCTGATCTGCTTAAGCGGTCAGCAATAACAGAAAGGGAATTATTTACTTTGTTTTCCATTGCAGATGTTTCTCAATTTGCTGCAGTAATTGGGTGGGTTTTGCCGGTTTTTCGATATAAGCTTGAATATCCATCGAAATACCGGTTTCCAGCTCATATCGACGCCGGCTGGCATCTTCAATAACCGTAGTAAGAACCATTATTGGCATGTCAGAGAACTGAGGTTGACTCCGAACCTCACGGATAACTCCCCATCCGTCCATGCGGGGCATGAGCAGGTCCAGGATTAATAGGTCGGGTTTTTCTTCAGCGAGGAGTTCCAGGCACATCACACCATCTCGTGCTGTCCTGAGGTGATAGTCTTGAGATTCCAGGATCATCAGGATTCCATCAAGGATATCAGGATCATCATCGACTATTAGGATACTCGGTTGGTCTCGCATGTTACCCTCCAGTGAAACAATCCAGTGTATTAATCAGAGAGGCATCGATGCTGGAATATGATAGATTATTTCATTTATTTTTTAAAGGATTTGGCCCCAATCGCCTGATTTCTTCGGTCATTTCTGCGGCGGAAAAGGCGAACTGCCCCCCCATTGCAGCTGACACATTGATCATTTGGATACGTTGGTTCTTTAAACCTATTGTACTCAATAATTCTCTGATGTATTCAACTCTTCTTCTGGCATGGAGATTACCTTCCAGGTAATGGCAGTCGCCGGGCAGTCAACCTGCCACCATAACGCCGTCTGCTCCATCTTCGAGTGCCCGCAAAATGTAAATTGGATCTACTTTTCCTGCGCAGGGAACTTCAATAATTTTTATAGATGAGGGGTAGTCAAGACGCATTGATCCAGCCAGGTCTGCAGCGGCATAAGCACAATAATGGCAGCAGAACGCAACTATCTCGGGTTTGAAGTTATCTTCCATAGTTTCCATCAATTTAAGTCTGTTCTAAAGGTCGGAACAGGGCGGTTATCTTTTCCAGAGTTTGAATGTCAGTGCCATACTTGACTTGAATGGCCTGGGCTGGACACTCGGCAGCGCAGGATCCACAGCCGTGACAGACCGCTGGCTCAATATATGCTACTCCGATGATACCTCCCACGCCTTCCTGGTCTGAGGATATTCTGGGGACTTCGTAGGGACAGATTCGGACACAAGTCAGGCAGCCCACACATTTTTCTGGATCCACGTAGGCAACCCTGGCATGGGGGAGTGTTTTTGTCTGGGAGAGCACACGTGCTGCCCGGGAGGAAGCAGCCAGGGCTTGGGCGATCGATTCATCGAGAAATTTGGGATAATGAGCCATGCCCGCCATGAAGATCCCATCCGTGGTGAAGTCCACTGGCCTTAGTTTGACATGGGCTTCCATATAGAAACCATCCATGTCCGTGGAGCATTTTAAGAGATTGGAGAGCTGCTGTGTGCCTGGATCCGGCACAATGGGGGTGGATAAAATCAAGTAATCTGAGGAAAGGTTTATTTCCTTCTGCAGAATAGGCTCCAGAACCTTGATTGAGACAGCGGCAGCTCCATTCCCGGCGTTCTCATTCACTGTTACAGTGGGTTTCTGATCAAACTCGTAGTGAATAAATCGGATACCTGCTTCACGGGCTTCGGTATACAACCGCTCTTTAAAACCATAGGTTCGAATGTCACGGTAAATGATAGTGATTTCAGCTTCCGGCTTCAGCTCTTTTAACTTCAAGGCATTCTTCAGAGCAGTGGTGCAGCAAATCCGGCTGCAGTACTGCTCAGCGGGACCGATACATTGGATCATAGTGACTCGATCTGGAAGAGCTGCCAGTGGAGATGTGGATTCTTTACCATTCCCACCAGGGATATGTTTGGAGAGGAATTCTTCGAACTCCAGCTGAGTTTTGATCCGCGGTGATTTCCCGTATTCGTATTCAGAGCCCTTATATTCAACCCCTCCGGTGGCTACGATGATAACCCCATGCCGGATGGATATGATTTTATCTTGTTTTTCTAGTGTAGAGGTGAAGTTTCCTCTAAATCCATCCGTCTCAAGCAGATTTGTGTTTAAGTAGGTTGTAATTAAAGGATGGGAGTTTATTTGATTCGTTATCTCAGCCAGGTAGTCAGCAGGTTTTGTGGTAATTTTTGAATTTTCGGTAGAGGCAAAGTAGTGTAGATTCCGCAAATTCCCGCCCAGGGAACCTTTCCGCTCGACCAGGTGGACTGGGAAGCCTTGGTCAGCAAGATTTAGGGCAGCATGCATTCCCGCAGCGCCGCCTCCAATAATTAAAGCCTCAGTAACAACTGATACTTCTGTAATCTCCAGGGGGTTAAGTTTTCCTGCCTTAGCAACAGCCATCCGGGTCAAAGCTTTGGCTTTGATTGTTGCACCCTCCCAGTCTTTTGGATGGACCCAGGAGCACTGGTTGCGAATATTTGCCATCTCAAAGAGATGGGGGTTCAAACCAGCCTGGCGGATTGCATCCTGGAAAAGCGGTTCGTGGGTGATCGGTGAGCAGGAAGATACGACCACACGGTTAAGGCCGAGTTCCTTTGTAGTTTCAATGATATGAGCAACCGTGTCTTGAGAGCAGGTGTACAGGTTATTTTCTGAATGCACAACATCGGGCAATGATTTAGCATATTCAGCTACCTCAGGAACATCGAGGTAGCCGCCAATATTGGTGCCGCAGTGGCAGACGAATACACCTATACGGGGATCTTCTTCAGATACAGATCGTTCCGGGGGGAATTCCTTTTTTACAGCCAGGCTGTGTCTGGCTGGTGAAAGAAGTTGGGAGGCTTTGGCGGCGGCTCCGCTGGCTTCCACAACGGTTTCTGGAATATCTTTGGGTTCCCGGAACGGTCCCGCAACATATATGCCAGCCCGGGATGTTTGCAGGGGATCAAAGAGTGTAGTATGGCAGAAACCATACTCATCCAATTCAATGCCCAACTGCCGTCCAAGGTCTTTAACAGAATCAGATATTTCCATACCCACAGATAGGACAACCAGATCAAATTCCGATTCCACCGGCTCTGGGTTGCCCTCATAAGGGGAGCTGTAGCGCAGGATGAGATTGTGGTTTTCAGGGTTTTCGTTTACTTCACTGATCCGGCAGCGAGTGTAAACCACACCATATTTTTCTTCAGCCCTCCTGTAATATTCCTCATAACCTTTGCTGTAGGCGCGGGTGTCAATGAAAAATATCTGGCAGTATACATCACCTCTGTCAGGATGGGTCCGGGCCTCCGCCTGGGCATGTTCAATGGTCATGATGGCTTCTTTGGCGGCATACATGCAGCATACTGACGAACAATAATCGTGATTTTGATCTCGGCTGCCAACGCACTGTAAGAAGGCAATTCGCATCGGGCTGGATTGATCTGAGGGACGCCTTGCGTGTCCATCAGTAGGTCCGCTGGCCGTGAGCATGCGCTCGTACTGGATTGAGGTGATTACGTTGGGGAAGCGGCCAAATCCGTATTCATCGGAAAGTTCCGCCTGGTAAGTTTGAAAACCGGGTGCGAGAATGATTGCTCCAATATCAAGGTTTCTCTCTGTTGCTACCATATCATGATGGATGGCGTCTTTACCACAGGCAAAGACGCAAGACATGCACTCGGAGCAAATACCGCAAGCCAGACAGCGGGCGGCTTCTGCTTTGGCGCTTTCTTCATCATATCCAAACTCTACCTCGGCAAAACAAGATATCCGTTCTTCCACTGCCATCTCAAGCAGCGGGACCCTGGGCTGGTGTTTAATTTCTCCTCTCTCGAATCTTTCCTCGAGGTCTTTCTCGGAGAGCTCCACAACTGGAAGATCGG
>CBDVDO010000164.1:0-4552 GCA_965372765.1 uncultured Anaerolineales bacterium | reverse complement strand
GATTGGGCAGGAGAAATTTCCCGGCTGAAGATCCAGGAACAAGGCCAATTAGAAATCATAACCGGAGACCCTGATTGGAACTTTGCTTTTAAGCTTTCTCAGAAGGAAGCCGCAGGATACATGTGCAAACATTTCCCCCGGGGAAACTCTTCATTCAATTCCGACCACGTTCTCTCACCCTTCGAAGCCCTTTATCTTATTGATGTTTTAACCCCAATAAGTCCTCAAGCTCTCAACAAGATACTGGACTGTGTTCTTAGAACGGTGGATGAAAACGGGATGCTGCCCGAGAGACGCTGTAACACTTTCGCGAGCCTGCCCACGTTACCCCTGGCTGGGGAACTGTTTTGGCAAGCCGGTCAAATAGCTCCTTTACTTCAAGGAAAAATAGTTCTCCTCGAAAAATTGGAATCCTTGCTGAATCATTGGTTTTTGCCGGCATATGACCAAGATGGAGATGGAATTCCTGAACTTACCCATCCCTGCCAGTTTAATCTGGTTGACTTTCGGCCCCCAGACTCTATTCCTGAACACGAACTATCTGGTAATTATCCCTTCACCGAATCTCCCGGGTTGGCCAGCCTTCTACTAAATGATTTGACCCGGCTGGGAGAACTCCAGGCTTTGCTCGGTGTAAGGGGAACAGATGATCCCGACGATATGAAACAGGAGGTACTGATAAATTTCTTGAATGAATCCTGGGATACCAATGAATCTTGTTTTTATAATCGTGATCGGGACAGCCACCTGACTCTACCTGGAAGGTTAATCAACAAGGATCCCGGGAATGGCTTTCACGTCCTCCGGGAAAATATGCCCTACCCAACCAGGATTGGGTTCTTAATCGAGGGTGAATCAGTACGGGGAACTATTCCGGACTTTCAAATAACTCTGCATGGATACGATCAGAACGGAAACTACCGGGTTGAACAAATTAATCCTCCTCAATTTCGTTGGTCAGAGAATCAAGGCAGGACAGCAAGCGAATGTGTTTATTCCCGCCTGGATTATATTGCCGTAGAAAACCTTGCCGTTGACCTCCACCTGACTATCTACTGCCCCCATACCATCCGGGAAGATATCACTACCCTCTTACCCCTCTGGGGAAAAGACCTTGACCCCAAAAAAGCAGACGCTCTGATCAACAAGACCCTCACCAATCAGGAAAAATTCTGGTCCACCTTTGGTATTAGAACCATTCCAGATGTAGATTATTCTGCCATTCAATTGCCCTGGAATGTCTTATTAGGGAAGGGTTTACTGACCCACAATAAAAGATCGCTTGCAGCAGACTTATTCTCCAACCTCATGGAAACCATTCTGATCAATTTGGATGATTCTGGATGGTTTTTCTCCGCCTACGATGCCAGGACCGGGATCGGACGAGGAATCCAAAATTCTCTGGAAGGCTTAATTCCAATAGGGTTTTTCCTGCAGGTGTTAGGAATTCAAATTATCAATGAGCGGGAAATTGAAGTAGAGGGAAATCATCCATTCCCTTGGCCTGTTACCTTACGCTACCGCGGGATGGTCATCCACAGGGATCAGGAACAAACCAGAATTGATTTTCCAGGGGAAAAGAGCAGGATAATTCGCAGTCCTGATAAAACGCATATTCGACTGTTTTAGTTTTCTTCCTGAAATTTTTCGACCTGGTAGGTCTCTACCTGCAGTTTGGCGCTTCTCCAAACAGATTGGTCCAAACCCATTTTTACACAGAGGCGATTTAAGAACAATTCAGGGGTTGTAAGCTGCTCCCAAACCTGGGGTAAAAATGTCCCCCGGCGTGTTTGATACCTCAAAATAACCCCGTCAATCCGGGGCCGCAGTTTTCCGATCAAATCCTCCGGGTCCTCGTAACTAAGGCTGCAGGGTTGCGTCAAACGGGATATCTCGATCCTAATTTCATCCAACTCGGGAAGCGTGAGAGGGGGGAACCTGTAATCCTGAAAAGCGGCCGCTACAGCCCTTTCACTCACATCCTGGATTAGCGGCTGGACTGCTTCTATTGAGCCGACACAACCCCTTAACACTCCTTTTTTCTTTAAAGTGATAAAACACGCCCCATTCTCCTGGAGCTTTGGTGAATATTCGTCCATCACCAAAGGTAATATTTCTTCCTTCCCCAGCTTCTGACGGATTGCGTTCCGGGCTGTCTCAAGCAAGAGTTTTTGTTCTTCCCCTGATAATTGATTGGTCATATTCTTGCACCTATGATTTATGGAACCTAATTTGCAGAAAAATCACTTTTCGTTGAGATACATCGATCAGAAATGATACCTGTTTAATCGTTTTTTCCTGGTTTAATAGAGATCATCACTCGTAAATGGCTAATAATAAATCACTGGCTACCCCGGGAAATCAGGAAATTTTTGTCTCTATACGAAAAATAAGGTAAAATATGGTCAAATTCCGGAGTATTTATACTAATATTATAACGGAATGAAAAAACAATACGATCCCAACGAAAAGCAGCCGCAGTCGAGACTGCTGGCAAAAACCCTCAAAGGGTTTCTAAACGTCTCCCTGGTTGCTGTTATCATTGCTACTCTCTTTACAGCCCTGCCTGCAACCGGCATCGGGCTTGGATTCCCCCTCTTTCAACCTGGACAAACCAACGGGGAGAGTTTTGGTTCTGAAACCCCCGTCGTAACCCTTCATGTGGGTCTGGTTGTAGGACATTGGGGGCATGATGTGGGAGCAATCTGCCCGGATAGCCTGGGAGGTTTCCGGGAGGTTGATATCAATTATACGATTGCTGACTTAACCCGTCAGTATCTTCAAGCAGAAGGAGTAAAGGTTGACCTTCTCAAGGAATTTGATGAACGTCTCAAGGGATATGCCGGCGATGCCTTGATTTCAATTCATGCAGATACTTGTGAATATATCCCTGAACTCGGTACCGGCTTTAAAATTGCCGAGGCGGTAGACAACAAACGGCCTGAACAGGCAGCCCGCTTAATGGCTTGCATGAAGAACAGATACGGAAGCGCGACCGGGCTCCGGTATGACCATAGGATTACACCAGATATGACTAGCTACCACGCGTTCAGCGAAGTGGATCCAAATACACCAGCAGTGATAATTGAAACCGGATATATGAATCAGGATAGGGAATTATTGACAAAAAATCCATCTCTTGTCGCAAGAGGAATAACAGCAGGCATTATGTGCTTTTTGAATCGGGAAGAGATATCACCACAAGAGTAACTTATGATTTCATCGCTGCCTGAACCCGCATATAAAGCTCTAAATGAAGCCAAGGATGCGCTTAACCGTGGTGAACTTCAGCGGGCGCGTAGATTGGCTTTAAAGGCTGTTAACCTCGCTCCTGAACATGAAGAACCATGGCTTTACCTGGCATCGGTCTCCTCTCCGGACGCGAGTATTGTTTACCTGAAAAAAGCGCTTGAAATCAACCCGTACAGCAACCAGGCCAAAAAAGGGATGCATTGGGCGATCAAGCGTTTTAGAAATTCAGCCAAATCAAAACCAAAGAAACGAGTTCGCCTTCCGATCTCCGTTGCCAGGGAAGCACTTCTCTCCCGCGTCCCCTCACTATTACCCTGGTCAACCATAGGATTAATCGCAGTAATTGTGATCCTTGTCTGGCTCTGGACACCGAATTTTTCCTTTGCTTTTCCAAATCTGCAAACCACACCGCAAATCACGTTATCCGCCCAGGAGAATTTCCGCAAGGTAACCTTTACCCCCACTCCAACCAATACACCCACCTCAACTCCAACACCAACGGCGACACCAACACCTACAATCACTCCTACACCAAAACCAACCAAAAAACCGAACACATCCGCGACCTATAAAAAATCAATTCTGCCGTCCGGGGTTTATCCGAATGAGCGCTGGATTGATATCAATTTGTCAACCCAGCGATTGACTGCCTATGACGGAGAACAAAAGATCAAAAGTTATTTAGTCTCAACTGGGCTTTGGGGCACACCGACCGTTACCGGTCGATTCAGGGTTTACGTTAAATACGTATCCACACTCATGGCTGGTCCCGGATATTATCTCCCCAATGTTCCCTACACGTTATATTTTTATAACGGATATGGTATCCACGGTACCTACTGGCATAATAATTTTGGCACGCCTATGAGTCATGGGTGCGTGAATATGAGAACTTCCGAGGCCGAATGGTTATTTTATTGGTCAAATGTAGGAACATTGATAAACATACATTATTAATTCATGCTAATGTTGAATCAAAAAAAGTTCACCAGAAGGGATTTCTTAAACCTGAGCGGGCTTGGATTAGTGGGACTGTTTGGTCCCCATCTCAACCCCTTGATGAATCTGTACCTGAATCAACAGGGCAGAGTGATTTACGAACATATCTCAACCTATAAAAAACCTACTTACGACAGTGAAAAAGTCCGCATCCATTGGAAGGATGCTGTCTTTCCGATCACAAGTGTTGTTTTGGGAAGTGATGATTCATCTCACAACCGCATCTGGTACAAAGTTGGGACTGAAGGATATGCTCATTCTGGAGCAATCCAGCCTGTAAGAACTGAAGTTAACCCTGTTT
>CBDVDO010000163.1:0-4556 GCA_965372765.1 uncultured Anaerolineales bacterium | reverse complement strand
CATTGAGGCCCTTGAGAAACAGGACCCGGATTTAGCTGAGAAAAGGATGAGGGCCCACGTTGAGGGCCTGGCGAAGTATATCGAAGAGAAGGTTAATTTTCCGTAACATCTCAATAAGTATTGGAGGCACAAATCTATGTTTGAAAAATGCGTTCCTATAGAAGATTTGGTTATACCCCGGTGCACGGAAGCCTGTCCGGCCGGAGTGGACGTGCCCAGGTATATCCGCGCTGTCAAGGATCAGAAATATGACGAAGCAGTGGCGGTTTTACGGGAGAAACTACCTCTTCCCACGGTATGCGCAGACGCCTGCTTTGCTCCTTGCGAAGAGGTGTGCGCTTACAAGCAGTTTGGAGAACCCATTGCTATTCGGGCCATTAAGCGAGCTGCTATGGACAAGGGCGGCGATGCATGGAAGAAGAAAAAAAAGCTCGCTGATAAAACCGGCAAGAAGGTGGCTGTTGTGGGGGCCGGTCCTGCAGGGCTCACGGCTGCCTACTATCTTGCAAGCAAAGGGCATGAGGTAACTGTTTTTGATGCCTTTCCAAAACCGGGCGGCACGATGCGATATGGTATCCCCAACTATAGATTGCCTGAAGAGAGGCTGGATAAGGACATCGACGATATCCTGGAGTGGGGTGTGACTTTTAAGGGAAATACCACCATTGGAAAAGATATCACCATGGACCAGCTCAAGAAGGATTTTAATGCGATTTTTATCGCAAGTGGCGCCAACGGGAGCACCAGGATCTCTCTGGATGGTTCTGAAAAGAAAGGCGTCCTGTGGGGCTGGGATTTTTTGCGGGACGTTGGTCTTGGTAAAACATTTAATTTTAGCGGAGATGTGATCGTGATTGGCGGCGGCAATGTGGCCATTGATGTGGCCCTTACGGCCAAGAGGACGGGAGCCGCAAATGTACAGCTTTTTTGCTTAGAGAAGAGAGAAGAAATGCCGGCCCATGAGTGGGAGATTGCACGGGCAGAGGAGGAAGGTATTATTATAAACAACGCCTGGGGGCCTAAGAAGATTCTGGGTGAGAAAGCGGTTACAGGACTCGGTCTGATTAAGTGCACATCTGTATTTGACAATGCGGGTAACTTCAACCCCACCTATGACGAAGAAATTACCAATAAGGTGTCGGCTAATCACATCATTTTGGCTGTTGGCCAGGCCGCGGATCTTGGCTTTATGAAGCAGGAGAAGACTATTAATACAAGCGGCGGCCGGATTGAGGTTGAGGAAACAGGCCTTGCCACAGGCGAAAAGGGTGTCTTCGCCGGTGGAGATGTAGTAAGCGGCCCTGATTCAATAATCGGCGCCATAGCCCACGGTCGAAAAGCAGCCACTGCCATTGATAAGTATCTGGGTGGCGATGGCAACATAGATGAAGCGCTGGCCAAGCCTGAAGAAGAGGTGCTTCTGTCGGAATTCGTGATAGGCACGAGACCACGAAACGATTTGGGACTTTTGAAGCCATGGGAAAGGACTTCAGGGTTTGATCAGGTTGAACTGGCGCTAACCAATGAGCAAATTGCTGACGAATCGAGTCGCTGCTTGAATTGCGATGCCAGGAAATTCGAGGTCATTCTCAATACTGAGTACTGTAAAGAATGTGGCTATTGTGAAGAAGTCTGCGGTGTGGGCACCTTTGGTTATGCTGATTTTTTTAATGCCAAGGGTTATAGGCCTGAGGAGGTAAAGTCTTCAGACTGGTGCGTTGGTTGCTTTAAGTGCTATTTTGCCTGCCCTGATTTTGCCATTGATGTGGTCGAACTAACCGCCTAATAATTCGACCATTTTTTAGGAGGATTCTCGTATGAAAAGGTTTTTGGAAACAGGAAATTTTGCTATCACAGAAGGGGCGATTCTGGCAGGGTGCCGGTTTTTTGCGGGCTACCCGATCACGCCGGCAACAGAACTGGCCGAGGCCATGAGTCTCCGATTACCACAGGAAGGGGGCGTTTATCTCCAGGCCGAAGATGAATGTGCAGCATGCCATATGTGCATCGGTGCCTCACTTGGCGGATACAAGGCCATGACAGCCACATCAGGTCCCGGCTTTATCCTTTATGCAGACCCGTTGGGTTGGGCCCTTGGCTGCGAAACCCCCTTGGTCGTTCTCAATTCAGGCCGAGTGGGTCCTGTGAGCGGTATCACAGGCGCCCCGGGACAGGGTGAATTCTATCTGATGCGCTATCCCACACAGGGCGGCAATTTTGAGACTATTTGTCTGGCACCTAATTCGGCCCAGGAATGTATGGCCATGGTGGTTGAGGCCTTTTATTTATCCGAGCGGTTCCGGATGCCTGTATTGGTTCTGGCGGACCAGCTAATTACCGATGGATTTGAAGATATCAGCATTCCTGAAAACGATGACGAGATGAAGGAAATGGGCTTCCGGGTCTGGCCCAGGAAGGTCTGCCAGGGACCTGAATTCTATCCTTATACGGATGAGCTTGATATCCCGCCTGTGGTTCTGGGTCATAATACCGGCGGCATATGCTCGGATTGGACACCCACGGTAGAAGGATATGACATTGAAGAAGTTGAAGAGCACCATAAGCACGCATACCGGTTGATCTACAAGGTTCGTAATCACAAGGACCTTTTCAACCAGCATTATGAAAAGAAATTCATGGATGATGACCCGGACCTTGTCGTGGTCTCTTACGGGAGCCCATCTCGTGTGATAAACACAGCCGTTATCAAGGCGCGGCAACAAGGGCTAAAGGTGGGCGCTCTTCGTTTGATCAATATATGGCCCTTCCCGGATGAGCACTTCACCATGAAGACAAAGTACCTGACAGTTGAGCTTAACTGGGACGGAGAGCTTGTCCGCGAAGTCCAGCGTGCGGCTCCAAAGGATTCCGAAGTCCATTTTTTGGGCACCTGTGGAGATCTCCCCACAACCCCGGATTTGATCGAAACCTTTGAAAAACTCCTGAAAAATGAACCCCTTCAACGCAAGGGCTGGATATTGGAGGCATGGTAAATGGAATACAGATCGACCGAAATCACATCGAAGTACTTGCGCTCAAGGAAAATTCCCAGTACGGCATGTTCCGGCTGCGGACTGGGGATGAACCACAAAATCGTAGTGCAGGCCATCAAGGAGCTGGGCCTTGAAGTCGCCGATATCGTATGGGGGACATCCATAGGATGCGCTGGTCGCCAGACATTTGCAACGTGGAAGGGCGATGGGTTTGCAGGCACCCACGGCAGGGCATACGCCATTGCAAGAGGGCTGCGCATAGCCCTGCCACCGGAGAAAAAAATAATTCTAACCGTTGGCGATGGGGATGCCTTTGGCATCGGTCTGATGCATCTCATCCATGCGGCGCGATCCAATGCGGCCATGACAGTTATTGTCAACGATAATCTCGGTTATCAATCCACCGGAGGACAGTATGGTTGGACGACACCTCAGGGGAGTCACACGGACAGCAGCCCTTATGGCATGTACGAGCACAACCTGATGAGCGAGGGCATGGATGTGCTGAAGATCCTCAAGGGGGCCGGTGCCACATTTCTTGCCCGCCATGTATCGATGGATGGGGCATGGGCCGTTGAAACGGTGAAGAAGGCGATTCTCAACAAGGGTTTTTCTCTTGTCCACATGCCGTTTCCCTGCCCGACCAACTTTGCCTCGAGGGAGCTTGGGTCGAGAAATCAGGTCAATATTTACAGGTGGATTAAAGAACACGCTGCGCCTCTTGGGCAGGAAAAGGAAGACACCTTCTGGGCCTGTGGCATCTGGCACGATGCCAGTAATTCACGACCTGAATTCCATGAGTTTATACATGAGACAATCGAAAAAATCAGGAGGACAGGAACGCTATGAAAGACAGAATTGAAGTAGTTGCAAGCGGGTTTGGCGGGCAGGGTGTGGTCAGGCTTGGCCAGATTATCGGGGAGACCGGCGTCAAGCAGGGCCTGCGCGTTAGTATGCTCAAAAGCCACGGCACAGAGATGCGTGGCGGATATGTAAGAACCCAGGTTGTTCTGTCAAAAGAGGCTATCGACAGCCCTATGTGCGAGTCTCCGGACTATTTTATTGCCCTTTCAAGCGCCGCCTACAAGAGATTTAAAGATACTGTGCCTGATCATGGCATTATATTTTATGACCCAGCGTTTGTAGAAGAGATAGATAAGAATTTGAAATGTGCTCATAAAGCAATTCCTGCCAAAGAGCTATCTGTTAAGAATTTTGATAACCCGCTTTTTGCCAACACATTGGTCCTTGGAGTGATTGCCAAGGCTGTGGATGTATTAGAAAAGGACATGGTTTTGGAAAGCATGTTAGAAATTATTCCAAAATTCCATGATCGGAATCGCGAGGCATTTCAGATTGGGTATGATTATGTAAATTAATTGCTCCGGAGAGTAACCGTTCAAGGAGTAACGGAGAGCTGGAGTAATTGAAGATAAGTACTAAAAGCCTCAGTACTCCATTACTCCAATACTCCATCACTCCACATCTCGTTTAAAGATGACAGATTCTAATACAAGGACAAAGAAACCGTAAAAGGATAAAAATGGGGTCAAGCCAATGCGT
>CBDVDO010000162.1:0-4563 GCA_965372765.1 uncultured Anaerolineales bacterium | reverse complement strand
CCTGCCAGGTTGCCAAGGGTCCTTCCGGGTTTGTGCTTTCAATTTCCCAACCTTTAAGATTCACCGCGGGCGATATCCATTCGGCACCAGGCATAAAGGGCGTCGTAAACTTCGAATTGCCGCTCGATGTTTTCCAGGTCGTCCGGGTAGCGCAGGCTGTAACCCACTGCGATAGCCTCAAAACCGGCTGCCAGGGGATCGGCATCCAGACGGTCGGACCGCCGCGTTGATAATCCTGGCCATCCTTAACAGCGCCTTGTCGGTCAATTCGTAATCCTGGGTGATCACATCGAAGGTGCACAGATCTCCCCGGTGATGCAATTCAGCTCCCGGTGTGTCAAAGGCGATCGCATCTTGCTTTTGGGCAATGTCCAACACCTTGCTTTTGGGGACAAACAGGAACTCTGCGTCCGAGTCGATAAACCGCATGATCAGCCAGGGACAGGCCACGCGGTCTACATGAACATGTGATCGAGTTATCCATTTCATCGGAATACTCCTTTATTAATAGATGGCATGGAACATCTCCTTTAGTCTTTCGTTTGATAGTATGAGGATTTACAGCCTTTGAAAGATCATTTCATCTTTTGTCTCTGGAAATAGGCATACAATTTTTCTATAATCTGCAACCCTTCTGTCATTCGCTGGTCGTCGTCCGGCTGGGAGGCGACCAAACCGATCAACAGGGCGTTTAAACCGTCCGTTTCGGCTCGACCGAATTTGGTATCCTTCAAATCGATGTCATGAATTACTTCGGCTAAAGGAACAAGCCCTCGATCCTGTAGCCCAAAGCGTTTGATCATCACCTCAAATGTGCAGCGATCACCCTCATGAGTGTATTCACCGTCGAACATATCGAACCGCATTTCACCTGTTTTGGGTGTATACGTATCGGTGTCAAGGAATTTAAAAACAGCTGCCTGGTCCACAAAGCGCCGGATCAACCAACCGCAAGCCATGCGGTCCACAAAGAGGTTTTTGCGCGTAACCCAGACATTTCCTCTCAGTTCGTCAAGTTCATCTTTGACGGCGCTTGAATCCGGTCCCTCACCCGACAAACGGGCAGCCAAGTCCTTAATCAAGATCTCTGCAGTCCCCCGCTCTGATGCATAAAAGAAATCAATGGCCCCTACGTCATTAAACCGACGCTGCAATTTTGAAACTTGAGCAGAACCTCTCACAGCCGGGTCTTTTGGTTCGATTTTTCCGGAGGACCAGTCGGTAAGAAGGAGATTCGCTTCCTGAATAATTTTTTCGTAATCCGACCTGCGAGCAGTCTGAAATAAGGAAATGACCTGTTCGTCGGTTAAACCTTCCACAAACCGCACTTCGGAAATAGACCCGTCCCCGCCGCCTTCAACTATCTCCTTGAGTGTCCAGCTTAAATCCTCTTGTGACTGCTCGGAAAAGGGCATAACGTAAACAGACTGCTTGATGGCTACAGCCCCCACCTGCTGCAATCGCCGCCAAATTTTTACCCTGAGGGAGTTTGGTTTGGGGGGGATTTGGTGAATTAAAAGCAACCATTTTTTAAGTGTTTTGGATGTCACCCTGATCTCCCTTACAGTTGTTTCATTAAATGTGTTACAGCTGTTACATTTTGTCAAGAGCGAATGGTTATATTTAGGTTTGAGGTCCACAGATCTCGGCCAACGAACCTAAAAAGGATGTCTATTGTTTTAGCTGCCTTTGGTTGACTGCCGATGTATTCGATTATACTTTCTATATAACCTTTCTTAGAACAACATCTATAATTCACATCATACTGGAGATATACAAATGGCAACCATCTTATACATAGCCACGGCAATAGGATTATTCATCGTTACACAAACCAACGGAGATTGGGAAATTGTCAGGCATACCTTAAAGGAAAAAGCTTTAACAAGCATTGCTGTATCCGGGGGAGTAATCATAGCTGGCAGCACCGATGGCATCTGGCGCTCTGCTGATAACGGTAAATCTTGGCATGAGAGCAATGACCGGCTTTCAATTCGGCATGTACGCTGGATTACCAGTTCACCTTACACACCAATGACCTTTCTGGTTGGTACTGAACCCGCCGGCATTTTTGTGTCAAGTGATGGTGGGAAAACATGGAGTAGCAGACCAGAAATTGGAAAATTACGCGACACAAACGGTTGGTTTTTGCCATACTCCCCAAAGGCTGGTTGTGTGCGTGGATTTGCCATCGCGAAACCTGATAACTATCGTGGCCGTATGTACGCGGCCGTTGAAGTTGGCGGTGTTCTAATTTCTGATGATCGGGGTAAAACATGGAATTTGGCTGATGGCAGCGATGGTAGCCCGGACTTTAATCGTGAGCTAGGGACAATGATTCATCCCGATGTCCATTCAATCACAGTCCACTTGACTTCCTCCGATCTTGTCACCGCCGCTACTGGTGGAGGCCTCTATCGTTCGACTGATGGTGGCCGAAATTGGAAAAACATATACCGGTGTTATATTCGTGCGATATGGGTTGACCCGGCCAATCCCCAACATATAATTGCCGGACCAGCTGATGGTGTATCAAGAAACGGACGAATCGAGGAATCTTACGATGGAGGGCAGACCTGGCATCTTGCTTCAGATGGCATGATGCCTGCACCTTGGTCGAGGCATATGGTTGAGCGGTTTGTTCAATTAGATAATGACCTATTTGCGGTTTTGTCTAATGGTGAGCTTTGGCTTAAGCGTTTAGACGAGTCCTCATGGCACCGAGTTTTATCAGAAATACATCAAATAAAAGCCATTGCCGCTGTAAAATGATTTATCGATTTGTTAGACTATAACTGTATAACGTTATTTATCTTGTTGATTATGCTTCGAAATACATATTCCGAAGGTATCAAAATCAAAGTTTAGGATAGGCACGTTGTGTGCCCATATTACGAAGCGGGATGACTGTCGTATGAGGCTTATATTGACTTGGCTTATCTGCTGGAATGGAGAACATCATGAAAACGATGATCAGCTTTCTGAGAACAATGAAGATCATTATATTTTGGGGGCAGACGCTGCCGGTGAAATTGCCCAATTGGGAGAAGGTGTCACGGACTTGCAAATCGGGAAAAGGGTTATCCTCGCTCCCGGGTATCCGCAGAAAAAAGAAGAGACCAAAATTCGTCCCACCTTATTTGCCCCCAGCTTTGCTTTACCTGGGTTGCATATTTCGGGAACTTACACTCAATATATGGAAGTCCCGTCTTACACGGTGGTCAGAGATGAAACAGGATTAAAACCAGAAGAAGTAGCCACGCTTCCGGTTGTTTTGGCCACAGCCGTGCATTCGGTTAAAGAGATCGGCCAGGTCAAAAGAGGAGAAAAAGTATTGATTCACTCCGGAGCCTCTGGTTCGGACAGCATGTTAATTCAAGTGGCCAAGGCTCTTGGGGCGGAGGTGGCTGCCACTGTTCGCGACGATAACAAAGCTGAATTTGCCAAAAAAATCGGCGCAGACATGGTGGTGAATACCCGCAAAGAAGGCTTCGTTCAACAGATCAAGGATTGGACCGGAGGTCCGGGTGCCGATGTCGTCATCGACAACTTAAGCGGTGACATTTTAGCCAAGAGCATTGAGACAGCCAAACCGCAGGGTGTGATTGTGGCCTATGGCTTTGCCGCTGGTCCTCAGGTCAGTTTTGATATTCGCCAGTTATTTTTCACTGAGAAAAAGCTGCTCGGCTCCATGGCCAGCGATATCGAAGATCTGCAATATGGTCTGCAACTGATTAAAGAGAGGCGAGTAAGACCTGTGCTGGCGCAGACCCTTCCCCTAAGCCGGGCCGCTGAGGCCCACCGGTTGCTGGCCGTCGGCAAAGTGATGGGGAACATTGTGTTATTGCCCTGGGCTGAATAAACTAATTGAGCCAAGACTTAATTTGTCGATAGTCTATCGTCCGTGACACGATGTAAATTGAAACGGGATCAAGAGATTATAACAAAACAACAAACAACGGATTGCTGACAATGGCCAGTGAAAGGGGCATAATCATGGCATTATTTGGAATATACGGCAAGCATACTACAAAAGCATGTCCATGGAATAATATCGAAACCGCAAAAATATTGTTGAAATTGGCGCAAAGTGATTTTGAATTTCATGCGAAGGAGTACAAAATCAATAAAATAGTTGGCCAATATCACTCGGCCCTTGAACACACCTTTCTTTGGGTAGTTGAGGCAGAAGATCCTCATTTGATTCAGGAATTCTGTGTGGCCACCGGAGTCGCAACTATCAATGAACTGAAGATTGTGCCTTTAATTACCTTCCGGGAAGGGGTTATTCCAGGACTGAAGAAGATTCATTCACTTTAATAGTGTGATTTGGCATGGAAAAAAATCCTGGAAACTTTGTGAAAGAAATTATCACGAATTGCTTAGCACCCTATGTATTTTTGCAGTTATCATATTGAATTTGGAAATAACAATGTTTACAATGTGGTATATAATAAATAATGTCTTACCAAGCATCGATTAAAAAATGAGATTTCATTTTTAAATATCTTAAAAAGAAATGTCTCTATCGCCTCTGAAGGGTTTAAACGCAAACTCGCTGCC
>CBDVDO010000161.1:0-4583 GCA_965372765.1 uncultured Anaerolineales bacterium | reverse complement strand
GGATTCCGTATACCTCTATTCCTAGATTCAAAGCCACCCGAACCACTGACCGGATGGCGGCATTCATGCCCGGCGCATCTCCACCGCTGGTGAGAATTCCAATTTTGTTCATATCACGATTTCTCCTGCAACAAGGGCTGTCCTTGCCTCAATAACCGCTGATTAAATACAGCATCTAAAATAATTATTATGTCAATCCATCATCGGAATTTTAATTCCATGTCTTTTGGCTGCTTCTATTGCAGACTGATATCCTGCGTCTGCATGACGGACAATACCCATACCTGGATCGGTAGTCAGAACCCGCTCCAACCGTCGAGCAGCCTCAACAGTCCCATCAGCAACAATCACCTGGCCGGCATGCTGGCTGTAGCCGATTCCAACCCCGCCTCCATGGTGAAAGGAAACCCAGGTAGCACCGCCCACCGCGTTAATTAATGCATTCAGAATGGGCCAGTCACTCACAGCGTCCGTGCCATCTTTCATACCCTCTGTTTCCCGGTTGGGTGAGGCCACAGATCCCGAATCTAGATGATCCCGACCGATAACAATCGGCGCTGAAACTATTCCTTCAGCAACCAGGTTATTGAAAGCTAACCCTGCCTGAAACCGTTCCCCGTACCCCAGCCAGCAGATTCGGGCAGGCAAACCCTGGAAAGGAATCTGCTCCCGGGCCATCTTAATCCAGCGTTGGAGGTGCTCATCTTCCGGGAAAAGTTCCAGGATAACTTCATCGGTCCGGTAGATATCCTCCGGATCACCGGATAATGCAACCCACCGGAATGGACCTTTGCCCTGACAGAATAGCGGGCGGATATAAGCTGGAACAAATCCAGGGAAATCAAAGGCGTTTTTCACTCCCTGGTTAAAAGCCTGCTGGCGGATATTATTGCCATAATCAAATACAACCGCGCCAGCCTGCTGCATTTTTAACATCGCTTCCACATGCACTACCATGGACTGCAAAGAACGTCGGCGATACTCTGCAGGATCACCTTGCCGGAGTTTATCCGCTCCCGCGATGGTTAATCCTAGTGGAACGTAATTCAGCGGGTCGTGGGCGGAAGTTTGATCAGTCACCACATCCGGGATCACCCCCCGCTCAACCATTTTTGGGAGCACTTCAGCTGCATTTCCAATCAAACCAATTGATATTGCCTTTCCCTCTTTTTTATACTGCTCAACCCTGATTAAAGCCTGATCAAGGTCCTCCAGGACTTCATTCACATAGCCGATTTCCAGCTTTCTGTGCGCATGGGCCGGATCCACTTCCACAATCAACCCCACACCTTCATTCATCGTGATCGCCAGCGGTTGAGCTCCGCTCATTTCTCCCAAACCGGCTGTTAAAACAAATTTCCCTTTTAGTGAAGGCCAGCCTTGCTGCTCTGCCAGCGAGCCCAGCGTTTCATAAGTTCCCTGCAGGATTCCCTGAGTGCCTATATAAATCCAGGACCCTGCCGTCATCTGCCCATACATCATCAATCCCTGGGCTACCAGGTTGTCAAAATGCTCCTGGGTTGCCCAGAATGGGACCAAATTCGAATTTGCGATCAGCACCCTTGGCGCGTCCAGGTGAGATTTAAAAACCGCAACTGGTTTCCCGGATTGAACAAGAAGTGTTTCATCCTCGTCCAACTCGATCAGGCTTTTCAAGATAGCATCAAACGCCTCCCAACTTCGGGCTGCCTTTCCACTCCCCCCGTAGACCACCAGCCGGTTGGGGTCTCCAGCAACCTCAGGGTCAAGATTATTTTGAATCATCCTGTAAGCGGCTTCGATCTGCCAATTTTTGCACTTTCTGGTGGTGCCACGCGGAGCGCGGATTTCTCGCGGTTCAGACATTGGAAGCTCCTCAAAAACATTAAGCTATTTAGGTAATTGCATTCATATTATATATTAAGACCCTGAGACTAGTGTTATGATTGAATGAGGTAATTTACAAAGCTGTTTGGCAAGCCGCATTTTTGAGGGAAAATGGATGATGATTATCCTTTGTTGCCCTTCAAAAACTGCCTGGGTATGGTAAGATTTGGGCTGAAAAAGAATGAATCCACCTGGAAGAGGAAAGGATGATTTATGAAGAACATCTGTGTTGTTGGGGTTGGTTATGTGGGTATTATCACTGCGGCCTGTTTTGCAGATCTGGGGAATAAGGTTGTCGCCCTGGATATTGACCAGGAAAAAATCGCCGATCTGAAAAACGGGAAAATGCCTATTTATGAACCGGGCTTAAAAGAGCTGATTGACCGCAATGTTGAAGCGAATCGGATTCGTTTTACCAATTCTTATGAAGAAGGATTAAAAGATGCTGAGTTTGCTTTCATTGCCGTCGGCACGCCGTCCGGTGTTGATGGAGAAGCAGATTTACAGTATGTCGCGTCCGCAGCTCGATCCATCGCCGACCATATCAACGAAGGGTTGATTATTATTAATAAATCCACTGTTCCGGTTGGTACCGGAGACTGGGTATCAGATATTATCAAGGAACAAAATCCTGATGCGGGTGATTTTGCGGTTGTCTCCTGTCCCGAATTCCTCCGGGAAGGATCTGCTATCGGCGATTTTATGCAGCCCTACCGGATTGTTGTCGGGTCACTGGATGAGGAAGCAGCTGACAAAGTCGCCCAACTTCATCTTCCCCTGCGGGCTCCAATTGTTGTCACCGACCTGAGAACTGCAGAAATGATTAAATATGCTTCCAATGCCTTCCTGGCAACAAAAATTTCCTTCATAAACGAAATTGCGAACATCTGCGAAGATCTTGGCGCGGATGTGATGGAAGTCTCTAACGGTATGGGTTATGATGCCCGGATCGGATCTTCTTTCCTCAATGCCGGTATCGGCTATGGCGGATCCTGCTTCCCTAAAGATGTAAAAGCCCTGGCTTACATGGCGGAGGAAAAAGGCCGCCATCCGCAGCTTTTACAATCTGTGATGGAGATTAATACTGGACGCCGCGCCATGGCTGTGGAACAGGTGAAATCGCTTTTAGACTGTGATAACTTGTCCGGTAAAACAATTGGTATGCTTGGTTTATCCTTTAAGCCCAACACTGACGATATGCGTGATGCGCCCTCAGTAACCATCGCCAACTTACTGCTGAAGGAAGGTGCCGTTGTGCGGGCATTTGACCCCATCGCCATGGAAGAAGCCGCCAAACAGCTCCCCGGTGTTAAAATGGTTAAAAGCCCTTACAAAATGGCTGAAGGCTGTGATCTACTGATGGTTACTACCGAGTGGAACGAATTCCAGCAGTTGGACCTCAGACGGATTAAAAAAGCCATGAAGCAGGCTATTTTGTTTGACGGACGCAACATATATGATCCGGTAAAAATGACCCAGCTGGGTTTTCGCTACCGTGGTGTAGGCCGGGGATACAACAACCGCTGACTCTTCAGGTTAAACTATTATCCCTTTCCAATCAAATCGAAGCTATTGTAAATTTTATAGCAGCCGATTAAATAAGGTTTTAAGGATGAATAACAACCCTGACCATCCCCCCGTGATTGATTATGAAGGATCTGACTATCAGACCAGTTTCTGGGATGAAGGTGGTCGTGAATACGAAGACCAATCTGAAAGAATTGCTCTTAAACGGCTGCTTCCCGACCAGGGAAATCTGCTGCTGGAAATTGGCGCTGGCGCTGGGCGCAACACACCACGCTATAGCGGCTTTCAGCGGGTGGTTTTACTGGATTATTCCCTGACCCAACTGCAGCAGGCTCAAGAGTACCTGGGACGCAGCGATCGGTTTATCTATATTGCCGGCGACGTCTATCGTCTGCCTTTTGTAAAGGATTTATTTGACGGCGCAACCATGATTCGAACCCTGCACCACATGAAAGACCCCCTGGCATCCCTGCGCCAGGTACAGCGTGTGCTTGAACCCAACAGTCCATTTCTTCTGGAATATGCCAATAAACAAAATCTAAAAGCAATCCTGCGCTACCTTCTCGGACAGCAGGAATGGAATCCTTTCTCTCTGGAAGCAGTAGAATTTACTGAACTGAATTTTGATTTCCACCCCAAAAGCATCCGGAAATGGCTGGCAGATGCCGGTTTTAAATTGGAGCGGCAGTTAACTGTGTCTCATTTTCGAATTAATTTCTTAAAGAAAGTAGTCCCTACCAAGGTTCTGGTTTTTCTGGATTCTGTATTACAGCCGACAGGCAGCTGGTGGCAGTTTTCCCCCAGTGTATTCACCCGCAGCCTGAAATTCAAATCTCTCCCGGATAAAGATAAAGAAGCGGAAGGGTTTTTCCAATGCCCATCATGTGGCAGCGCCCTGCCAGACAACGAATCTAGGCCAGATCAGCTCGTATGCCAATCCTGCGGTGCTGTTTATCCAATCCGAGACGGCATTTACGATTTCCGTTAACAACAAGGAACCCGGTCCCTTGTGATGAACTGACCCCCAAGAACCGGACACAAAATTAAAAACACCTCTCATATAAAAAATACGGGAGGTGTTTTAGTTTTCAGGCAAGGAACTTCCGCTCCCCAGCTTCCAGTGCTCCCTCACCTGTCCTCGGGTGAGGATATATTCCCAATCGCGCCCGGAGACGGGCACTCAGAGCATA
>CBDVDO010000160.1:0-4601 GCA_965372765.1 uncultured Anaerolineales bacterium | reverse complement strand
TTCCGTCAGGTAAATAGTGTTGGCTGAGATTTATTGATCCTAAACAGCAATTTTCATATGGGCCAAGAAATTGTTCTCCGCAGGGATTGGTGGCTTCTAATTCATAAAGATGAGGAATTGGATTATCGCGATTCGCTTGATCAAGGAACAACAAACCCGGCTCGCCATTATGGTGCGATTGATAAACTATTTTGTCAAACAGGTCCCGGGCGCGGATTTCTTTATGAACAATAATCGGAATACCTGCAGCCTCAGCTTTATCGATGGTTCCGCTGAATTTTCTATAGGCAGGATCCTTAACATCTGGGAACCGAAGTTCCCACCAATCATCATTCAGCACGGCTTCCATAAATGCGTCTGTGATACCAACTGAAATGTTAAAGTTGGTGATCTCGGTTTCATCGGTTTTGCAGGTGATGAAATTCTCAATATCTGGATGATCTACCCGGAGAACTGCCATATTGGCGCCCCGGCGTGTTCCTCCCTGAGCAATTTCTCCAAATGCCTTATCATAAACCTTCAGAAAACCAACCGGTCCGGTTGCATGACCAGAAGAAGCTTTTATCAGGGATTTGGCTGGTCGAATCCGGGAAAAGGAAAAACCATTACCTCCCCCTGTTTGTTGAATCAATGCCGCATCCCGCAGAGTCTGAAATATTCCATCACTCCATTTCCCCATATCATCGCTGATCGGGAGCACAAAACATGCAGCCAGCTGTCCTAAAGGGGTTCCTGCTCCGGTAAATGTCGGGGAATTTGGAAGAAATCGTTTTTCTGCCAACAATTGGTAAAAGCGTTCTGCGGTATCTGCTACATTCCCTCCCCAATTTTCCTCAATCTCAGCAATGCTATAAGCAACCCGCCAGAATGTCTCCTCTTTGGATTCTATAGGCTCGCCATCTTCCCCTTTTCTGATGTAACGTCTTTTGAATACCTCAAGCGCATTTTCGGACAAATCCACTTCCCGGGAACCAACAGGTAAGGAAGGATGTGTTTTAACACCTTCAATTTGTGCTTGAGGATCGACGTTTTTCACCATTGAGGTCTCCCAATAAAGAATACTAAATATAAAACACTCAAGCAGGAATATAAAACTTGCTTCTTAAATAACCCCCACCTGTGCGGGTGCCACATGCTTTAAGCCTTATATCTGGTTGAGTGGTGGTATTCTAGCATACCAATAGTGATCTAGCAACCCACTAAAAGCGATATCAACCTTAACTTTTTTAGTAACTTAGTTTTTGTTAAGATAACACCATCGTTATTATTGATGCCGATATAATTTAAATCATGAGGATAGCATCTTTCCTCCTCCATCTATCTTAAGCAACCCAGAACCTTATATGCTGATATCTAGCGTTCCGTTTGATAAAAACACACTCGTGAAATACCTGCAAAAATGTTAGAATAAAAAGCCAACAACCTCTATTGGAAAATAACCATGGCCTTCTCACCTGAAATCGTTACCCTGGATCTTAACTTTCAAAACTGCAAAAATGCCATAGCCAGTTATCTAATCCCTTACCAGGAAGGCATAATTCTGATTGAAAGCGGGCCGGGGTCAACCCAAATGCAGCTGCAAAAAAACCTGAATGCTCTTGGATATGACCTGCAGGAAATCACCCATGTTCTACTCACCCATATCCACCTTGACCACGCTGGAGCAGCAGGCTGGCTGGCCGGGCACGGGGCTCATATTTTAGTCCACGAGCGGGGTGCACCTCACCTGCTTGATCCTTCGCGGCTAATTGCCAGTGCAACCCGGATCTACCAGGACCAAATGGATATCCTCTGGGGTGATTTTTTACCGGTTCCCAAGGGTCAACTGACTTCCCTCTCTGATGGAGATGAAATCTCCATCGGTTCTTACAATTTCCGGACATTGGATACTCCCGGCCATGCTAATCACCACATGGCATATTTACTGGATGATTTTTGTTTCAGCGGGGATGTTGGTGGAGTCAGGATCAGTAACCTGGGCACCCGTCATTTGCGTGTTCCCATGCCGCCGCCGGAATTTCACCCTCCGAAGTGGCGAAAATCCATAGAGCGATTAAAGAATGAAAGGATATCAAAAATCGCCCCAACTCACTTTGGTATTTATGAGGATGTCGATTGGCACCTGGATGCAGTATTGCAGGAACTGGATGCTGCTGAGGAATGGATGAATAAAACGATCCCGCTGGACCTTCCCGTAAATGAGCTTCGGGAAGAATTTGGCCGCTGGGCACGTAACAGGTCAATAACCCTGGGAGTAAATGAGCTCACATTAGATTCGTTCGAGAAAGCAAATCCTTCTGGTATGTCTGCTGACGGCATCAAACGTTATTGGGAGAAATATATCAACACCGATTCCATCTCCCCTAAATCCGCTTGACCTGCAGCATATCCAGTACTTTGCAGCCCTTCTCCACGAAGGGCTGTATTTGATTAAACCCTAACCATTCGACCTGATGGAGTGCAACTTACTTTAGTTATTCACGTATACACTACCGAAAAGAAATATCTTACTGGAATGACAATAATCAAATTTGAAGGAGTTATTATGTCTGCAAAAAGAAAGGTTTTACTAATCTTGATCCCTCTTTTCCTGGTATTCACATTAGGTTTTGGGATCACAGCAACTGCACAAGCAGTTGAATTTGATGAAGATGGCATAATTGGAGAGAACGAGGTCATTGATGATGACTTATTTATCGGTGGAGATACTGTAGAAATCAACGGCACCGTTTATGGAGATGTTATTGCTTTTGGCTCCATTGTTAAAGTAAATGGCACAATCCACGGCAGCTTGGTAACGGGCGCTCAATCTATCCTGGTAAATGGCCTCGTGGACGGCAGTGTTTATGCCGGATCCAGTACACTCACGCTGGGATCTGAAGCAGAGATTGGTCGAAATCTTTATTACGGTGGATTTAATCTATCCGCTGAACCTGGATCTTTTATAGAAAAGGATCTCCTGGTTGGTGCCTATCAGGCTCTGCTTTCTGGCCATGTTGGTCGGAACGTCCAGGCAGGAGTAGGCGCCCTGGAGATTGATGGTTTTGTAGGAAATGATGTTATCGCTATAGTTGACAGTCCAACTGAAGGACAGCAAACCTATTTCTTCCCTGGTATTCCCAACGTAGAAACCATTGTGCCTTCTGGAATCCGTATCTCAAAGGACGCAGAAATTGGAGGATCTTTAGAATATAAAAGTTCAGTAGATCAATCTGCTGCCATTGAGATTTCCCCGGCAGGAGGGATCACGTTCGAATATGACCCCAGCCTGGATCCTCAATCAGATATCGACGAAGTTGGCAAGGTCAGCTCAAATGCTGCGGTTATCTCCTGGCTGGTAAATCAGATTCGTGTCTTTATCACCTTGATGCTGCTCGGCGGGTTGATTATCTGGCAGATACCTGCGTTATTGAATAAAGTCAGTAAAAAAGTGGAACGAGAATCAATGCCCTCCCTGGGATGGGGTTTGGTATCTGTTCTGATCGTTTATCTCGGCGCGTTTATTGCCGCAGGATTAATCATTGCCGGAGCGATATTCTTCGGGATAATTACTCTGGGCGAACTGTCAAAGGTCGTATTAACAGTTGGATTCTCGAGCCTGGCCTTGATCATGGCAGCCTTTGGACTCCTGGTGTCTTACGGTAGTAAAATTGTAGTCGCTTACTTGGTTGGGAAATTGCTCATCCGCTGGTTAGCGCCCAAGTTTGAGGATCAACCGATCTGGCCCATGATAATCGGTGTGCTGCTTTACACCTTCCTCAGGGCTATTCCGTTCGTTGGTTTTGCAATTGGAGTATTTGTTACCCTGATTGGTATTGGAGCAATGTGGTTAGCCTACCAGGATTACAAGTCGCCGGGATCCTCTTCGGAAGAAGCAATTGAAGCTTAACCAGCATCCTGATCTTTACTGGAATCAAAAAAGCCTGGAGAAAAAACTCCAGGCTTTTTGATAGATAGTTCCCTGAATTATTCCCCCAGAATTTGAATAACCAACTTTCGTTGACGATGCCTGGTATCAAAATCAACCAGGACAATTTGCTGCCAGGTTCCCAAAGTCAACTCCTTTTCAACAAATGGGACAGTGAGCGAAGGTTTCAGGAGAGCTGCCCTGGCATGGCTGTGGCCATTCCCATCTCCCCAGCGCTGATTATGGGCATAATCCCGATCGGGGGGAAGAATGTCATTAAACAAACGATTCAGGTCCCCTACACAACCAGGTTCAAACTCCAGTGTTGTTAACCCGCTGGTAGCTGAAGGCGTGAAAATTGTGACTATTCCATTTTCCAGGCTGCAATCCGAGATTCTGGACTGCACCTCGGAGGTGATATCCCGGATGTCCCCGTTACCGCTGGTTTGAATCGAAATGTACTTTGTCTCTACAGTCATCTTAACCCTTTACTAATTTTTCCAGACCTCCCCTTTAGGTAAATCCAGGGGTTATTAATTCAAGCTAATTCCAGATAACGCCTGATTTCCCAGTCTGTCACTCTGGTCCGGTATTCTTCCACTTCTGCCCATTTTGCCCGGCTGAAAACATCACATATCGTTGAACCCAGGGCGTCTGGTCTCACCTCATTACATACAAATTCATGCATGGCTTC
>CBDVDO010000159.1:0-4615 GCA_965372765.1 uncultured Anaerolineales bacterium | reverse complement strand
CCAAATCTGAAACTTTGCGGCAAAGCTTGATTTACCGTCTATGGGTTTTATACCACAATCCCGATTTGTATGGCGCAGGACCAAATCCTTCCTCGCGATTGGGGAATAGATAGGCCCTTCTTTTTATTTGAACACTTTTATATTATAAATATATTAAAATGCTCTATAGAATAATTGAGACCCGATGGGAGAAGATACTTTAAGAGGATTATCCATGTTTGGAGAAATTATTGTGTTCCTGTAACTTACAGAACAGTAAAGTATAGTATTGAATGGTAAAGCCTTTAGGCAGTAAAATAGAAGTATTATTAATTATCCTCATTTCCATCACTAAAATGTATCTTGCGATGAATTTTATTTATCGTGAAAAGATCCCATTAAATGAAGATTGATACCTATCGGAATTTAATTGATCAAATTGCTGCAGCTGTCTTGATATTGGATGATAAAGGCATCATCCAGTATGCGAATCAAGACACTTTTGACTTGCTCTGTTGTGAAACCGAGGAGCAGATGCTGGGATCTGATTTTACCCAGTTTATTTCCCCTGACCAAATACCAAAATTTCGAACTTCCTGCCAATCCATACTGCAAGGGAACGAATCGCAGGAAAATGTCTATAGTTTACTAACGCAGGATGAGTCGATCATAAACGTAGTGCTTTCTGGCGCGGGGGTTCAGGATGACGCTGGATTTATCTCCCAAACCATCTGGACACTGAAAGATATCTCAGCTCTTAACCATGACCCTGGAGATCAAGAACAACAGAAAAAATTAGAGGATTTGCGCTGGTTAAGTGAGCAAGGAAGAGAGTTACTTTCGCTTAATCAGGGACCCGATATTCTGGATTTCGCTGGCAGAGCGCTCCAGGAGAAACTGGGAAATTGCCTTGTTTTTGCGCTTACTAGTGTTGATGAGTTAACTCTCCAGTTGGAAGGGGTTTATGGGGTTGATAACAAGGTATTAAAAAGAGTCTGGAAGTTAACCGGGGGTAATCTTAAAGGAAGCACATTTCCAATCGAAGAACGTTTTAAGATTATGTTTAACAAGCGGCAGTTAACTTTACATTCACGGGGGTTAGAAGATTTTGCTATTAACCACATACCTCCAAAAATTAGCCGACAAATAGCAAAAATTGCAGGAGTTGAAGACATCTACACAATTGGGATGGTAGGGAACCAGCGCATGATGGGCTGTTTCTATATCTTCACAAAACGTCCGCAGATGATCCCAAACCAGTACCTGGTGGAAGCGTTTACTTTCCTGGTAGCATTAGCTCTTGAGAAATCTGAATATGCGGGTGACTTAGAGTTAAGTGAAATGCAGTTACAGATGATATTTGAACATGCCCCGGATGGATATTATATTAGTGATTTGCAGGGAAATTTTATTGAAGGAAATCGTGCGGCTGAGAAAATCACCGGGTATGATCGGGAGGAATTAATAGGAAAAAATTTCCTGAAGGCGGGTTTGCTTTCTAAATCTCAAGGTCCGCAGGCAGCGAAGCTATTGGCGCAAAACTTGATCGGAAAATCCTCTGGCCCGGATGAATTTATCCTTACCAGAAAGGACGGCAGTTTCATTGAGGTGGAAATTAGCTCTCACCCGATAGAGATTGGTGGAAAAACTTTATTATTGGGAATAGCCCGCGACATTTCGGAGCGTAAACAAGTTGCTGACAACCTTGTCCAGGCTCACGATACCCTGACGCGAGTGCTGGAAGGAATTGACGCCCATGTATATGTGGCAGATATGGAAACATTCGAAATCCTTTACATGAACAAGAGAACGATTGAGGATTTTGGCGGGGATTTCACGGGACGGATTTGTTACGAGGTATTCCGGGGAGAAAAGAAGAAATGCGCTAACTGTACCAATAAACATCTGCTTGACTCAAGAGGCAACCCCGGAGAAGTTCAGAGTTGGGAGGAGCAAAACCAGAAGACCGATCGCTGGTACCGAAATTACGATCGGGCTATTTATTGGAATGACCAGCGATTGGTAAGAATGCAAATTGCAGTTGATATTACCGAAAGCAAACAAGCATCCAGAACGCTGGAACAAAGCAAGGAACGCTACCGCAGTTTAATTGAAACCTCCCACAATGCCTTGATGACCATATCTCCCCCGAGTTGGAATTTTACCTCTGGGAATCCAGCCCTGGTGGAATTATTTAAATTGGAAGATGAGGAGCAATTCCTGACTTTTAAACCCTGGGAGCTTTCCCCTGAATACCAGGCTGATGGTCAGACCTCGAAAGAGAAAGCCCAGGAGATGATCCAGATCGCCGTGGAAGAAGGCTCAAACTTTTTTCACTGGATCCACCAGAGAGTTAATGGAGAAGAATTCCCCGCAACGGTTCAATTGACCAGGGTGGATATTGAAGAGGAATATTTCCTGCAGGCAACAGTACGTGATATCACCGAACAAGTGCGGGCAGATAATTTAGCAAAACAGCAGATGGAAGACCTGGCGCTGCTTAATACCCTTAACGTGGCTGCCAACCAGGGAAAAGAGTTGAAGGATATTTTCTCTCTGTTTTCCCAGGAAATGAAGAATGCCTTTAGATGTAAAAACACAACCGTAAATTTATTAAGCGAGGATGGAAGTCATCTATATGTTGACCTCTATAATCTGGACCAAGCTGTTAGAGAGCAGATAGAAAATTTAATAAAATTAAATTTACCAGATCGACTGGAGATACCGATAAGGCAGGGAAGTGTCTACCAGGAAATACTCAGCTCCGGAAAGCCACAGATCCTGGTTGAAAAAGAAGTGATCATTGATTTAATTTCTGCCTTCTTAGCAGTTACATTCCTCCCCGAGAGTTTAAAGAAAGGGATCGGCAAGCTCATACCCCAGATCTACCAACTTTTGGGAATTCAGTCAATAATTGTAGTGCCACTAATGATAGCTGGAAAACCCATTGGGATCATTGATATGTCCGGCTCCCAGGTTTTCTCAAATAGGGATAAAGTTCGTTTTACTGCCATTGTGGAACAATTGAGTGGAATAATTCAACGGGTGCAGGCGGAAACAGGACGGGAAACAAATATTCGCGAATTGGAATTAATTTATAAAACCATTGTGGAAGGCAGCAGGCTCGACGATATTGACGATATTTGCCAACACCTGGCAGATATGATCCGCGAAGTAAACCCCGACTCCTACGTGATGGTTTCCCTTTATGATCCCCAGGTTGATGATATTCGCGTCAGGGCTTTAGCCGGATTGGGCAATATGGCAGACCGGGTATTTAATACCTTGGGTATAAAGCCGTCAAATCTCCGGGTGAATGTATTGGATAAAGATCTTGATAGTGATCTTAATACTCTTTATACGAGCGGGAAGTTGGAGAGGATCCCCGATGGGCTGTATGATTTGACCCGGGGGATGATTCCCAGAAAACTCTGTAAATCGGCAGAGCGGTTGTTGGGAGTCGGGGAGGTCTATATTGCAGGGTTTGGCCTGGAGACGAATTCCAACGGGGGTTTAGTGTTATTTATTAAGCAGGGGTCACAATTAAATCATCAGGCAGCGATTGAAACCATTGTTAATCATTTCGCGATAATTTTCGAACGAAGGCGGGGCCAGTCGGAGATACTTGAACGAAAAGCCCAATTGGAGGCTCTCCGAGAAGTTGAGTTATCTATCACCAGCGAATTAAACCTGGATGAGTTACTTTATTCCATTGCCGAAAAAGCATCCTTGATCGTAAATGCTACCGCGAGCGGTTTTTATATCCTCAACCAGGACAGAGGTGTCCTGGAATATATTGCTTATACGGGCTTTGCGGAATTGCCTGAGAATACTGATTTAAGGATTGGCGAGGGTTTGTCCGGCAAAGTCTGGGAAAAACAGGAAACGATCATCGTTGATAATTATGCAGAATGGGAGGGGCGATCCCAAGACTGGGTGTCCATGGGCGATTATTATCTTGCCGGCATTCCTGTCTGCTGGGGTGAAGAGTTGCTGGGCGTGCTGGAAATTGCTCTTGACCCCACTGAGGTCCTCTCGAAGAGCGATATTGAGATGCTTGAGCTCTTTGCTGCCCAAGCGGCAATTGCTATCCAAAACGCCAGATTATTTAGCGGAGAAAAGCAGCGGCGGCAGGAATCTGAAACGCTCAGAGAAGTCGGAATGCTGATAAACAGGATGATGGATCGAACAGAGCTGCTGGATTTGACCCTGATCGCACTTCAAAAAGTTGTGCCTTACCACAGTGCATCCGTCCAGCTTGTCAGGGGAGAGGAGATTGTAGTAGAGGCTTTCCGGGGAACCGATCATCCCGAACGAGTGATTGGGACAGCATACAATATTAAAGAAAATAAGTTAGCCCACCCTGTTCTATATGAAGGGAAGAAAATAATCCTTGAAAACGAGCTTGACTGCCAGGAACAGTTAACGGGTCCAAATATCGAGAATGTTCAATCCTGGCTTGCGGTGCCATTAGAAGTTAAAGGAAACCGGATTGGGTTAATTGCTCTCGATCATTATGAACCGGGTCAGTATACAGAGCTTGATGCAGAGCTGGTACGAGCTTTTGCTAACCAGGCAGCGATTGCGATTGAAAACAACAGATTGTTTGAAGAAATCCAGCGGCATACAAGGGAAA
>CBDVDO010000158.1:0-4646 GCA_965372765.1 uncultured Anaerolineales bacterium | reverse complement strand
GCATTAAACTGGATTTGCTCATTTACACAGGGGAAGCGAGGAACATATGGTAATTACAAGAGAAATGCGGGAAGAAAAGGAAGATCTTTGTCTGGCGCCTTACGGAATACGCAGCAAGGACAGTAAAGGGCGCCAATACCCTGATTCTACCCCCATATACCGGACAGCGTTCCAGCGAGACCGGGATCGAATCCTGCACACAACCGCTTTTCGCCGGCTGGAATACAAAACACAAGTATTCCTTAACGCAGAAGGCGACTATTACCGCACCCGATTAACTCATACCCTCGAAGTCGCTCAAATCGGGCGCACAATAGCCCGGGCACTGGGCGCAAATGAAGATCTCGAAGAAGCCATCTGCCTTGCCCATGATTTGGGCCACTCTCCTTTTGGTCACTCGGGAGAGAAGATTATGAACCAGTTGATGAAAGACCAGGGAGGATTTGACCACAACAAACAATCCCTGCGGATTGTCACCAAGCTTGAGAATCGCTTTCAAGATTTTCCAGGACTTAACTTAACCTGGGAAACCCGGGAAGGTATCGTAAAACATGAAACCGAGTATGACATCTCAGACGCGGAAGATTATAACCCTGACCTGCGGGGCCACCTTGAGGCGCAGATTGCCAATGCGGCAGATGAGCTTGCTTACTCAGCTCATGATCTGGATGACGGGCTGCGGTCTGGCTTGATATCTGCCCCCATGCTTGAGGATCTGGCTATTTGGAAAATCCTGGTGGAAAGCGTCGGGTGGAAGGGGAGAGAACTTACCGAATTAGACCGCAACATGATTATCCGGCGGATGATTGGAATTGAGGTCGAAGATGTAATCAAAAGCACAGACAAGAAAATCCAGCAAAGTGGGGTTGCTTCCGTGGACAGTCTCCAAAAATTACCCCACAACGTGATCAGTTTTAGCGATCACATGCAGCAAAACAACCGGGAACTGAAAGATTTTCTGTATAAGAATCTCTACCAAAATCACCGTGTCATCCGCATGCAGGTTAAAGCGGAACGGATCATCAGCGATCTGTTTACTGCTTACCAGAAGGATCCGCTAATGCTGCCAAATCACATTCAGATCAAGATTGAGAAAAAAGGTTTAGAGAGATCTATTTGTGATTATATTGCAGGCATGACGGACCGGTTTGCGGTTGACGAACATCAGAAGTTATTTGATCCGACGCAAAGACCATAAGGTAATCTTAATAAAGGATTAGGACAACATGCAGGACAAAGGAAAAATATATTTAACAAAAGAGGGAAAAGACAAGCTTCAATTAGAGCTTGAAGAACTGGAAGGACCGCGGCGGATCGAGCTTGCTGCCAGACTAAAATCAGCGATTGAGATGGGCGATTTATCTGAAAACGCTGACTACCACAAAGCCAAGGAAGACCAGGGATTTCTGGAAGGTAAAATTCTGGAAATCAAACATATACTCAATTTTGCAATAATTGCGGCAGAGAAATCTAACGGGCAGGATACCGTCAGTGTGGGCTGTAAAGTCACTGTACAGGAAGAGGATTTTCCCCCTGAGACCTACTACCTGGTTGGAAGCAAGGAAGCAGATCCGATCCAGAATAAAATATCTCATGTCTCTCCTATTGGAAACGCTTTACTGAAAAAACAGGTTGGAGATACTGTAAATATCAAAACTCCCGGCGGGGAATTTGCCCTTAAGATCATTTCGATTGATTAATCAAAAAGAATCCTGGAGTTATTAAAATAAAAAGGCTCCCGGAGCTTTGAAAGCTTCGGGAGCCTTTAGTTTCTCACAACACTTTAAAACTCGTCAAAATCAAATGGTTCCGGTTCAACCGCTTCTCCATCATTTGGCCAGACAGACAGCTCGATGGACAGTCGGTCAAAGAAGCTTTCCTCCGGTAGAGGACCATCTCCGTATCCCATATCCATCACCCGTCCGATAATGCGCAGGTTGTTGGTTGCCAGGATAAACTCCACTCCTGCATCTGCCAGGACTGGTTCGCCTTTCTTTTCCAATTCTGATCGAATAGCATCATCATAAAACGCATGCCCGCTCATCAGGACTTTTGTAACAGTTTTGATATCATTCTGGTCAAACAGCCAGACTTCAAAAGCCGTCACCCGCTTTGGTTCCCCTACCCCTATCGCCTCAGAAATTCCTACACCACACTCTCCCAGGAATTCACCGGCTGCGGATTCTATGCTGAAGGAATCATCAAAAAGATTATCTCCCAACACATAGGTTGTCACAAATTGATGCATGGGGGGTGATTCTCCCCGATCATCAAAATTTGTGGAATCAATTTTCGAGGTGATTTCCTGTGCCATGCTGACTGCGGTTTTAGGAGATGCTGGCCCGGCAGCGCGCTTTCCAAGGAAATACCTGATTACTAATGCGCCCGCAAATACAATCGTAATCAGCAAGGCCCACTTGAGCAGGTTGTTACTAGGCTGATCATCGAGTGCCAGATCTTCAAGTTGATCTGTCAGGTAGGTCAGCTCTGCTACATCCCGGAAAGAATCAATATCGCTAACCAACTGCCCTGAAGGGTTAAACTCCACCTCAGACAAATAGGTCGAAGCGTCCTCACCAAGACGGTCATAGCGCTCTTCTGCCAGGGCTGCATCCTGATTTAATGCATAGGAATCTACAGCCATGCGCAGATAATCTATTTTTAGATCCTCTCTCAGCTGGGTAATTGTGCCATCCACAAATTCCACCGGGGATATCACCCACCCATACACCAGCCCCAGAATGATCCCCACTACGATTCCAATTACAGCCATAATGGGAGGGCTGTTAAAACCTTTCTTAAAATTGTCCTGGATTTTATCCATAATCAATCTCCATGTGATAATGAAAGTTGAAGCAACTGGAGGCCAGATATTGATATTGTAGACGAGAGACGATATTCCTGCAATGTTCTCAATTATTCTGGTACCTCAAACCTATAGATGCAAGGTCTATGCCATTATTGATTAATTTTCTTCTAATCAAAGAAATCCGGATTTAATCATTTTCCATAGCTTACCGGACAGGATGAACCCGCAGGCGTTGAGAATAAAAAAAACCAGCAGTGGAATAAATAGTTCCACCGCTGGTTTCTTTTGAATTAATCTTGATGATTACCCGGTTTCTTTCTGGATCTCATCTAATTTAAACTCCAGGTTGCATACTATACATTGGGTATGGTTCTTGTTCGCAGCTACTAACAATCCCCCGCAGCTAGGACAGGGCACTGGAAGCGGTTTTTTCCAGGAGGAAAATTCACATTTGGGATAATTTTCGCAGCCATAAAATGTTCTGCCTTTTCTTGTTTTACGTTCTATCAATTCCCCCCCATCGTCAGGGCAGGCCACCCCGATTTTTTCCAACCAGGGTTCTGTATGTTTACAATTGGGATAATCACTACAGGCAATAAATAGCCCAAATCGGCCCCATTTTTGAACCAGATCATGACCGCATTTTGGACATGCTCTGCCAACGGGTTCTAGACTGGGCTCTACTTTTGGCATTTCCCGTTTTGCTATTTCAAGCAATTCAGAAAATGGCCCATAAAATTCACCCACAATTTTCTGCCATTGTTCACTACCAGAAGCAACCTGATCCAGATCCTCTTCCATCTGGGCTGTAAACCCAACATCTACAATAGAGGGAAAATACTCTGAAACCAGATCATTGACAATGAAGCCGATTTCGGTCGGAAACATCCTCCTTCCGTCTCTCAGTACATAGCCGCGCTGCTGGAGGGTTCCCATTGTCGGAGCATAAGTGGAAGGGCGGCCAATTCCATTTTGCTCCAGCGCGCTGACCAGAGAAGCCTCAGAATACCGGGCAGGTGGTTTTGTAAAATGCTGTTCCGGAAACAGATCAATTAATTCCTGCTGCTGACCTTCTCTCAGGATATCCGGAATTCGCTCCAGGTCTTTCTCAGCTTGTGAGGATTTTCCGTTGTTACGGTCATATACTTTCAGGAATCCGGGGAATTTCACTTTTGACCCGGACGCCCGGAGGACATAAGCATGAGCTGATCCATCTGCGCCCACAATAACACTTATCGTATCGTACACGGCAATGGACATCTGGGAGGCGACAAATCGCTGCCAGATCAATTTGTATAATTTGTATTGAGAGTTGTTAAGGAATGACTTAAGCGCCTTCGGCGTTCGGCTTACCGACGTCGGCCGGACTGCTTCATGAGCCTCCTGGGCCCGTTTGGCTTTTGTTGCATAATGCGGAATTTCCGCGGGAACATACTCCTCACCATATGCATTTTGAACAAATTTCCGGGTGCTTTTCTGAGCACCATCGGAAACATTCGTCGAATCCGTTCTCATATAAGTAATCAAACCAGTCTCACCACCATTGCCAACATCAATTCCTTCGTAAAGCTGCTGGGCAATAGCCATGGTTTTCTTTGCAGAAAAATTCAACTGCCGGGAAGCATCCTGCTGCAGCGTGCTGGTGATAAACGGCGGATAAGGCTTGCGTTCCCGGGTTCCTCGGCGGATTTTCTGCACTTCATAGTGAGCTGTGCCCATATCCTTCAAAATTGGCTCAAGGGATTCATTTGAGCTGACCTGTAATTTAGTCCCGTCCAGGTGAGTAAGTTTGGCTAGATAGGTCATACTTTTATCATTACCCAGGGGACGAAGTTCG
>CBDVDO010000157.1:0-4652 GCA_965372765.1 uncultured Anaerolineales bacterium | reverse complement strand
CCTGGGGTTCATTCCTGGAGAGGGCTGGGAGACAATCCTGAAATTATGGCCCATAGTGCTCATTGCAGCCGGATTGGATGATCTGTTCAGGAAAGAAGGTATTGCCTGGCCGATACTCTTGATCGGGGCAGGAACATTTTTGCTGCTGAATAACTTTGGTCCTCAAACCTGGATTAGCTGGACTCAAATATTTCAACTCTGGCCAATCATATTGATTGCCTTCGGTATTGACTTGATGTTTAAGGGTCAATCCGGGTGGGCTACGGCAGCGGGAATAGTACTGACCATTGCTCTCGTCGGCGGTGCAATCTGGATTGCTTCAGCAGGGTATACAATTTCAGCAGAATATGTAAATATTCGTGAAAGTTATGACCTGGATGTTATAGATGCTGAAATTGACGTTTCCTTGAGACTGGGGGAACTTATCCTCACAGCCGAATCTCAGAGAGGAATTTTAATCGCCGGCAGCATAACTCCCAGTACTAAAAAGGTAACCCTGGGAGAAGCGCAGGATCGTATCTCATACCGATTGGCAAATAACAACCTGTCTTTTTACCCGCATTCTGCCCGCTGGGAACTGGGCATAACTGATGAACTTAATCTGGAGCTGAGAGTAAATAACGGGGTGGGAGAGATGTTCCTGGATCTGGAGGAGTTAAAACTGGAGTTCCTGGATGTCAAACAGGGGATAGGTAGATTGGTTATCCGGCTGCCGAAAGAGGCTGTTGAGGAAGTTTTGATTAATCAGGCAATTGGCACAATCCATATCCAAATTCCTGACAATGTGAGGGTAATAGTCGATGCCCAGAATGGATTATCCCGGGTAGATTTTCCCCCTGATTTTACCCTAAGAAATGGGCTGTATTCTTCACCTGGAGCAAACAGAGCAAACTCTGTATTATTTATTACAGTTGGACAGGCTATCGGATATATAAATTTCCAATATGCCAGGTAATTTTTGATTAGTATTATTTCTTTTACTTAGAGGCTGTCTAAAAAGTCAGCCCCCTTCGCATTTGTCATTCCGAGTGCAACGAGGAATCCATAATAAGCAGAAATACCCAAAACCCATTGTAATAAACTAAAGTATTCGCTGATTCTAAGCTCAGTATGGATCCTTCGCAAGCTCAGGATGACAAAATGAGGGATTGAAATGACGCCAACGGGCTGTGCCAATTACTTTTGGGACAGCCCGTTTTATGTTAAGTATTATTCGGTCCGGTTGATGCTGCTCTCTTTGCTGAATCCGTCAGGGTACCTCTTAATCAATTTCTGAACGTTTTGATCGGCAATTTCTCCCAGGCTCAAGCCAGCAGAGGTTGCTGCTTCAGCCAGATACCATAGCACATCACCCAGTTCATCTTCTAATGCCTTTTTTTCAAAAGGATGCCCATGAGCAGTCATCTTTTTTACCAGGTTGGCGAACTCACCGGCTTCTCCGGCCAAGCCTAGAGCAGAGACAATCAACCTTTTTTCCCCGTCTCCACCAGCGCCGGCTGATCTATTTGCAAGTGATTGGTATTCAGCCAGAGTCAATTTTTTTGGCATAATCTGATGTTCTCCAATTATTCGGATAATTTTACGATCTTTTTGACAACCAGGCTTAATTCTGAGGTCAGATAGTGGTAGGGGCTGGTGTTGAATATCTCCACCAGGGATTGGTAGTACCACAAAGTGCCTTTTTTCCCGCCGTTAAATTTTTTCCATACATCTTCTTCTTTTGATTCTAAATCTCGTAAGATGGAACGGGCGTTATGGACTTTATCTGCCAGGGACACCAACAGGATGGTATCTGGGGATTGCTTGAGCCTTTTAAGATAAGCCGTTTTTCTTCCTTCCCACTCTGGTTTAGGATCTGTGAAAGCATCTGTGCATCCCTCAACAATCTCAGCGACTTCACTGCCAAATTGCTCTTTGATTTCCTGAAGAGTATCATACCCGCCCTGGTCTTCAACAGCATCGTGCAGCAAAGCGGCGATTGCCTGATTTTCAGATCCGCCATTTTCAATCACGATCGCAGTCACCGCCAATAGATGGGAGATATACGGAATATGAGATCCTTTCCGATACTGGTTTTTATGAAGTTGAAAAACGAAACCAAGAGCCGTTTCGAATCTAGAGGTTAGGGGACTGCTCATCGTTATCCGTTGAGTGAACTCTTTATCTTCAGGTTTAAATATTGGGATTATTATACTCTTTAAAACATCCCGGAGGCTCTGTAAATAAGAACAAATGGATGAAAAAACAGAGTTTGGCAGGCGATTTGAAGTTATTCTGGAACCTTTCCCCAGGAATAGAAAGTGGGTACGTATATTAACCGGGATCCATTCTCCCAGGCTGTCTGCTCGAGTTTTTTCAGCCCATTCAGTTCTGCGGGAGAAAGAGATCCTGCCAAATCTTCCTCAAGCACCTGCCATTCTGACTCGATCTCTTCTTGGGAAGGCTTTTGTTTCCATTTGCATTCATACACACCTGTCTGAATGTCAGCCAGTCCTGATTCCAGGAATAAGCTCTGCAATTTTCTCCCCATTCTGGGGTCGGCTCCAGCTTTCAGCAGTCCGGAGATTTGATAATCCTGCATTTTTGTAAATTCAAGAGGAAAATCTATTCTTCCACCATAATCTGGTTCAGCAAAAGCGACAATGTATCCTCCAGGTTTGGTTGTCCGGATCATTTCTTCCAGCGCTTGTGCTGGATTTCCTACCCACATTAGAAAATAATGGGACAGTACCAGATCATAAACATTATCGGGAAAGGGAAGATGATGGACATCAGCGCTGTTTAGATGACACTCCGGACAGGTCTGCTGGGCAACCAGCAGGTGCGTTTCGAGAATATCCGATCCGAATATATCAGCTGGGGAAAGTGATTGAAGATCCGGGAGAAGCGCGCCTGTTCCGCAGCCCATATCCAGGATTTTTCCCATCTGCTGAATATTAAGTAAATCAAAAAAATACAAGCGCAATGCTCTGGTCCATTGCGCTTGTATCAGGAAACGATTTTGCCGATCTTGGATTGATAAAGGCATATTTCCTCTTACTTCATTCTTCCGGACTCTGATGCCAGATCCCTTCCCAATCATCATCCAGAAGATTACCGAGGACCTGGTTAATACCCTGTGCAGGAAGAACATCTCCATCCGGCTCAACATAGAACCAGGCTTTACCGGCCCCTGATAGCAGTTCCTGGTTTGTCTCCAGTTCTATTGAAATGGGGTTGTGCTCTGAATAAGGGACTGGAATATCCCATTTCAGATGAAGACCCGCCTCAGCGATCAAGGTCTGAGCTTTCGATAGGGCCTGGGTGAGCTTTGGGTTGGATGGTGAGCTGACTGAGATAGATATTGCATTTGCTCCAAATTCCTTTAAATTCGTCAGGATTTGTGGGAATTTGGCAGTGATTTCTGGTTTGATTGTAATGTGAACCGTAGTGTGAATATCCTCATCAAGAATAGATCTCAGCGCATCCCATGAAGTTTTGTCAGTGGGGGAGAGCACAAACAGGAGATGATCGAGTCCGCTTTGCAGCAGCTCATTTCTAAAGCTATCGTTAATAAGTTTATACCCATCTGTCAGCAATCCAGTGACCTGGCCATTATTCTCCGCACAGATGATCAAATCAATCAGATCTTCGCGGAGAGTTGGTTCGCCTCCTGTGAATATCAGGTGAGGAATGCCGGCACGCCAGGATCGGCTGATAATCTTTTCCCATTCTTCAGTAGATAATTCCCGGTCGACCCTTTTAACCGGGGCTAAATCCGGGTGGCTTTTTTCTGGAAGCTGATACGTTATCGCGCAGTCCAACCGGTAGGGTGCGGCTGTAGCTCCAGCATAAGGATCCTCACGGGAGATATCCAGAAAACTAACTGGATCGAGGTCAGGGATTTCAAGTAATGTGTGTATTTTTTGTTTCAGTTCAAAAAAATCCGAACGGGCATCATTCCGGTTAATTTCGTATCGATTAGTCATCAACTGCGCTACTTTATCAGGAACAGTTTCTTTGATAAGGTGGTAAGCATATTCAGTTGCAGTTTGATTCAGGTGCAGAATAGTAGAGGCGTTAATAATCAGCAGGCCCTCTCCATTCGCGGCTACTCTCAGATGAAGCCGGTATTGATTTTCTGCAGTTGTTGGAGATTGAAAATGGTAAACACCGGCCGGGATAGGTTTAGCCGGTTTAAACAGCTGAGTAATGCTGTTGAAAATATTCATATCCTGCTCCATTCAGGGAATAATAATCCCTGCGTTGTGCTGTATCTTCTAATAGTTATATCACCAGGTATCATAGCGGATAAGCTCGGAAAGTGGTTTTCTGGTTTTATCCTTGGGTTTGTCCAATGGATGTCCAAGCGGTGTGAATGCAATTGGTTCTACATGGTCCGGCAGCTTGAGAAAGTCTCTGGTTGGCTGGGGATTAAATGCACCAATCCAGCAGGTACCTAAACCAAGATCGGCAGCCTGGAGGGTAATATGATCTACCACTATGGCTGCATCCACAGTCGAATAATTCGCCTTATCATATTTGTGGCGAACCCATCCTTCATCAGGAATGCTGCAAACAGCTAAGATGAACGGCGCTTGCACAAACCAATCCCGGTTGTATATTTTCAGTAAAGCTTCTTTTTTATTTTCGGTTTTAATAATAATGATTTG
>CBDVDO010000156.1:0-4659 GCA_965372765.1 uncultured Anaerolineales bacterium | reverse complement strand
GGTTATTTTTTTCTTCTCTGGTACGGCTTCGAGATAACGGGCAGTAGCTCTCAGGCCTGGCGCATCTGGCGTGAGAACAACCAGCCGGATATCAGCCAGGGAAAACGCAGCTTCGTTTATCTGCGAGGCACCGGGGGAGGTATCAAGCACAATCAGATCATATTTCTCCCGTAATGCTTCCAGAAGCGAAGAAACATTCTTTTTGGTTAAGGCTTGCTTCCAGGTCAATGCCGGGGGACAGGCCAGTAAATCCACTCCGGGACGGTATTCAGTGACCGCCAGCTTAAGATGCTGGGGCGACAACTCGTTAATAACCGAAACCAGGTCAGACCAGCTGCGTTCCGGCTCAAGGTCAAGCAGCAGATCTGTGGTGCCTAATCCTGGGTTAAGGTCAATTATCACTGTCCGGCGGTGATGCCCCACCCCAAACGCAACCGCTAAATTGGTAGCAAGGATGCTTTTTCCAACACCGCCTTTAGCAGAGAAGATCCCAATCACAAAGCCCATTGTTTATCCTCCCGCCGGCCGCAGCAGCACTAGCAATTGGAATTCATTAGCCCGGGCGTAGAGCAGGGATAAAGCTTCCTGGTCATCTACTGCCAATACATAGGCGGGAAACTCTTCATCTTCGGGCAAAGCCACTACCTGCACTTTTGTAGCAATAAAACCAGCCTCCTCCAAGCTATTTCCTGGGAATACAGAGGCAATTTCCAACCGATCCCCCACTGCTAAATCTGGCGGGGCGGCAATAAACCAGGCGACAGGGATACTCACACACCATTTTCCCGAGGGACAGCGCTGGGCGACTGCCCCTCCTCTGTCTCCTGCCAACTTCTCGGGCAATAACACTTCTCCTTCAACCAGCGGATACAAGGTGACTTGCCCAATCGCCTGTTCTTGATAGCTGAAATGTGACCCCGGTACAGCACGGACAGATACCTCCCGGACATCAAGCATCTCAGCAGTGAGGGTGGTTCCACTCTTTATTTCCTGGGCAGCAAATACAGCTGAGGTTAACTCACCAGGAGCTACCTTTTGTTGGCGGGAAAAGAATTGAAAGACCAGGACTCCAAAAAGCACTGCCAGCAGGACCGCAACCAGCAGGTAAAATCGCCTGCGTCGGCGAACAGCAGCTTGCCAATCAGGCGTGGTGGTTGGATGGTTCCCCTTGGACGAATTGATAAGTCTCCCCCTTCAAGAATCCTAATCTTGGTCTAGCTCGATAGATCTCAACCAATATGGAGGGAATCTCGATAATAAACACTCCCCAGCAGGATATAGTCAGTGTACAAAATCCCTCTGTTTATGTCAACACTATGCCTCGTTCATATCATTATCGTCACAAAATACCGGGGTTTAATAAAGTCCCCTGAGAAGAGATTCCGAGGTGGCCTGGAGAAGTGGATATGATGTAAAGTGTGCTGGATGAGGGTGATGTGTGCAAAATCTCCAGGCAGGTGCCAGAATTCAGAATCAGGATGCAGGATCCTGGGAGGATCACGCATCCTAGTGATTGTTAACGAAAGACGTTCCTGATTTACTTGAGGAAACTCTGTCTTTGTCTTGTCCTGAAATCTGTTTACTAATTACTGCTTACTTTCTCCCTATCCTCTCTCCTTAAACAAAAAAGGATACCTGCAATAAACACAAGTACCCTTCTGTCACGACTATGGGCCCGGCAGGATTTAAGAGCGAGGGTGAATACCTATCACCCATCGCTATCCCATATGCTCTTGCCCAGGGATCAGGCGATGGCGGGATAGGATCCCTTTTCGCCTTGAATCCCTACGCTAAGGGCGTAGGGGCGAACCTGCAGCCTGCCCAAAGGTGGCGGATAACGGCTTAGTTCCTACGCGGCTACATTTTGACAGATAAGAACTAACGTATTAGCTCACCTGCCGCCGAGTGGGCTTTTTATAATTCCATAACCAAAACCACAAATAGCAAAAAGCGGTCGATTCTCCACGCCGACAGGCGGTCAGGTACAGCGATTGGTTAGGCCGCCATAGGTGCATTATTCAATCCGCACCCTAACTTATGGCTTGCTCAATGGTCCAATTATTCTCCTACAAGTAGTGGGTTTGATCGTTTCTGTGGTCCTAGACTTTCTGGTATCTGCCGCTCTCTACCTGAACGATTTCTACGCTGATGATCCGGTGATGGTCTTTATCTGCGATGGGGTTTACTACAGTCCCACGCCGAAGGCGATCTGTCGCAACCGCTTGTTGGGCGCTACTGCCAGCCTCCCAATCTCGCAGTCTTAATGAGATGACAAAAAAGTGATTCGCGGTCCCAGCCAAACTACTGCCAGAATTACAATGTTGATCACGATGCCCGCATAAGCGATTCTCCAATCCAGAACTGTGAGGACCAGAGAAAGGAACGTCCCTGCCACTAATACCAGCCGCCACCATTCCCACCCGGCCAGCAGCGCGATTGCGGCAACGATAAACGCGACGGCAGGCAAGACCCACAGAGCGCCAAATATGCGAATGCCATTCTCTCCAATATCCCAACGTCCATCAAGTAGTGTGGTCTTGTAGCTGAAGCCCTGGATTTCGGTTAATTTCATGTACACTGCAGGGCCTATCGAGTGAATAAGGCCGTGCAGACCGAGCACAATTGCAAAGATAATCTGTATGGTTTTAGACATGTCAACTTCCTTTTTTGAGTATCATAGGCGGTGATAATTCACTAAGCGTCAATCGGTGACTCCTCCCGAGCGTCGACGTTCTTGAGCAGGACAGCGGCGGCCAGAAAGTTCAGCAAGGTAATGACAAAGAAAGGAATCATAATCCCCATACTCTCTGCTACCCCCTTTTGGGCCATGTTGATTGCCATCGCACTGACTGCCAATCCCAGGGTGACTCCTTTCATCAGGGTCACGGAAGTCAGTAGGTAACCCCACGGGCTCCGGCGCAACAACAAAATACCGGACAGGATCGCCAGCGGCACAATCATCCCGAGGTCCATAGCTTGAATGACCAGGGTGGTCGTGTTATCGAGGACCGGCGTCTGGTTTTGTAGAAGCGGCGGCACAATGCGGCCGAGCCAGGCCAGCAGCAGGAAACCGCCGACAAGGAACATCAATCCGGCTATCCAGCCGCGCGGTAGGCGAGCGGAGAAATGTTGCGGCAGATCGGTCAGGTCAAATGACATCATGCTCAGAATGAAGGCATATAGGCTGAGACTGAATAAGGCAACATAGACCAGGAACAGAGCATTGTAGGACGAGAGTACGGACATCGACATATAGGTGTAGAGGAAAAAGCCCAATGTCCCGGTAAGTGCTAGGCGGCCGCGAAGCGAGCCGCGGAAGGCCAGCAAGGTGGAGATTGCTAACAACGGTAAACCCACCGTCAGGGTGATCAGATCGTTACCTTCTTGTTGGGCAGCGAAGCTGATGGTATCAAAATAATAGAGCCCATGCCCATTGATCATCACCTCTTCCCCTCTGTGGTTTGTGTGGGCATACGGTTCGCCAGGGGTTTGATCAAACAATCCCATAGCGGCGGCGAACAATGCCAAAAGGCCGATCAGAGGAATTAACCATCTCATTGCAACCTGGTTCTTCATCGCTTTCTCCTTACTTAGAATGGTTTGCGTTCAACGAAATTATTAGCGGCCGTTTCTTTCCCCTCACCTTTCTGAAAGTCTTTTCTAACGGGCGTGCTAACTTATAGATATGCGGGCAATTTTGCCTGATATCTGCTTATTCTTTGATTATGCTTTTAGCAAAAGCTTGGATAACATCATCACTGATGATTGCGAATTCAGGTGCATCTCGAAATAGTGTGATACGCAGCATGGCAATACCATGAGAGATGAACCAAATATGATAAGCGAGTTGTTCAGCAGTATAGTGGGGGGCATCCAACTGGCCTTCGCCTACAGCCGACCGGATCAATTGCACCAACCCCTGAAAGCCCGGGTCTGCAAAATGTGTTTCGGCGGTGAGGGTTTCAGCCTCCATAGAGCCGAACATCAGCAAGTAATGCTCTGGGTATTCTGCTGGAAAGCGTTGAAAATTGGCTGACAGCGCCATTAATTTTTCGGATGGGGGTAGATTGCTGAGATCAGATTCTCCCTGAATTTGGCCCATCAACTGCCAGCCTTCTTCTCGGATTGCTGTCAGAATATCTTCTTTGTTTTCAAAATACCTGTACAACGTTGCCGGACTGCACCCAACTTGCTTCGCAAGTCCACGTATGGATAACCCATCCAAGCCAATTTGAATAATGATCTTGCGGGCGGCATCAATGATTGCTTGCTTTGCCGCTTTTTCGCGTGCTTGTTTTAAATCGCTCATAAATACCTCTCGGTTTAATAACAACGTTATCGTTACAATAACATTGTTATTTATTCTTGTCAAGCAATAATTTAAATAATAAAACTCCGCCAAGTGGAGTTTTTTTGTGGGCCCGGCATCAGCGCGAGGGCAGTTTCCTAACGCCCGTCGCGCAACCCCGACGCCAAGGGCGAAGGACCGAGGGGATAAATCGAACCTGCCCAAAGGTGGCGGATAACGGCTCAGTTCTTGTACGGATACACTTTTGTATTAAGTTTTTATGCCTATGGCTTAAAAGTACTCTGCTATTTGGACTTTCCATCGAGAGGATTGGATTTTAGAGGGGAATAAGTGGAAAAATCCTGTCTATT
>CBDVDO010000155.1:0-4667 GCA_965372765.1 uncultured Anaerolineales bacterium | reverse complement strand
CTCCGACCCAGGAATTTATGTCAGAGATTGGGGAAATCATATTTCAAGATAAATTCCTCTCTTCAGCTGGATGGACGGTTCCTCAAACAGACAGGGGACTGATTAATATCACCAATGGCGAGATTGTTATCATTATTAATGAACCTAAATCACTCCTGGTCGGGACCCTTGAGAAACCGGATCTGCAGGATTTTTATGCTGAGATCACAGCCAACCCGGTTCTGTGCACTGGCAGGGATGAGTATGGGTTTCTGTTCCGGGTTTTCGGCAGGAATCAATATTACCGCTTTTCCCTTTCCTGTGACGGAGAGGTGCGGCTGGACAAGATTGTGGGCGCGGGAACATTTGTTCTTTATCCCTGGACTAGAAGTGCATCGGTTCCCCCGGGTGCTCCAAGTGTTTCGAAAATCGAGGTTCTTGCTCTCCGGAATGAAATCCGGGTTTTTATAAACGGGGATCCCCAATTTACAATTATCGATCAGGGATTGAGTCTGGGTTCTTTTGGAGTATATGCCCGATCAGCAGGGGAGACAGCGGTCACAATCATTTTTTCAGATTTGATCGTTCGGGAGGTAATACCGAAATAACGATCAGGCAAACAGGGAGGAAAAGGACAGCCTGTTATTTCCAGCTGAAAGAGAAACTCAAATGTGAAAGACCAGTTTTTCTTTAACCGCCATGCTGTCTTTATAAATATGAAGAGGATGTATAATACCTGTTGAGGGGATCATTAACTCCCGGCATAGGGAGAGTTTCATTTCTAACAATGAAGGAGGAAAGAAAGTGTATCAAAAGATAACTATCATTGGGAATTTAGGACGGGATCCAGAAATGAGGTATTTGCCAAGTGGGCAGGCAGTGACTAATATATCTGTCGCAACGAACCGCAGGTATAACGATTCTAATGGGCAGAAAGTTGATGAGACCACCTGGTTCAGAGTATCGGTGTGGGGAGCCCAGGCAGAATCTGTCAACCAGTACCTTAAGCAAGGCAGCAAGGTTTTGGTTGAAGGCCGACTGCGTCCGGACCCGGAAACTGGAGGACCTAATATTTGGACACGAAATGATGGAACCCCCGGGTCAAATTTTGAAATTACAGCTCAAAATGTCCTCTTTTTATCGAGCCGGACAGAAGATCAAGCCTACCAGGCTAGTGAACCAGGAGGAATGTCCGATCCTGTGGATGAGGATGATATCCCGTTCTAAAGGCTTAGGACTGTGGAGTCCGGGATTTTAAAGGGTTGAACACATGACAAAAACCGAATCTGAAAAAAAAGGACCAAGAATCACTATTCCGCCTGATTTGGAGGTGGTGTACGCAAACTTGGTCAGGATGACACATGCGCCTTCAGAGTTTGTGTTTGATTTTGCACAGATGCTTCCCGGATTGAAAGGGCCGACCTTTAAATCTCGGGTTCTAGTAAGTCCATTGAGTGCAAAGTTGATCCATAAAGCTCTAGGAGATAACCTTGCCAAGTACGAGACTAACTTCGGTGAAATCTCAATCCCTGGCACCTTCTCACTGGCGGACAGTTTATTCCCATCGCCAGAAGAATAATCAATTTGATTCCGGGGAAACCCGGAAACCTTGTCTTCAAGGGTTGGATAGATATAATACAGAGCAATGAAAAATGAATTGACCGATTTCCGCAAGATAGCAATTGCTGTCCATCCAAAAAACCATCGAGCGTTAATACTCGCTGAAAAAATTTCTGCTTCCCTGGAGAAGGAGGGAAAGCAGATCCTCCTGGGGCGTATGGATGAAACCAAATTCCGGGAAGGAATTAGCGATGGCTGTCAGGATTTATTGATCGCCCTGGGTGGGGACGGGACTATGCTTCGGGCAGGCCACATCAGCGCTCCCTTCAATCTTCCGATCCTGGGTGTCAATCTAGGCCATTATGGTTTTTTAACCGAGATCCAGGAAGATGAATGGCAGGATGCTCTACAGCGTGTATTAAAGGGAGATTACTGGTTAGAAAAACGCATGATGCTGCTGGTAACTTTATACCAGGGTGATCAGAAACAGGGAGAATGGAATGCCCTTAACGATGCTGTGATCAGCCGGGGAGAAATCATCCGTCCTGTTCAATTTGAGATATTCATTAATGGCAGGTATCTCAGCACGACTGTTGCGGACGGGGTTATTGCTTCAACAGCCACGGGATCGACAGCTTATGCGCTGGCAGCTGGGGGTCCAATTCTTTCCCCAGATTTGAGGAATATTGTCCTTGTTCCCATTGCTCCCCATCTTTCCATTGAGCAGGCGCTGGTTTTATCTGAAAATGTGTTAGTTTCAGTTACTGTTCATACTTCCCATCAGGCAGTGATCAGTATAGATGGTCAGTTGCCAATCAAGGTGAAAACTGGTGACCGAGTAGAAATCCAGGCAAGCGATCATGAAGTTCAGTTTATTCGTTTCCAAGATCCGGGTTATTTCTACCGGAACCTAATTCCCTATATGGATCAGAATCCATCAATAAAGAAAAAAAATGTCTGAAATATACACTCCTCTTACCTGTACATTTCATCCAAAACGAGAGACTCAGTTAAGATGTAACCGGTGCGACCGTCCAATCTGCATAAAATGCGCCAAGCGTACACCGACAGGATACCGCTGCCCAGAATGCATTCGCTCTCAGCAGAAGATATTTATCACAACTAAATGGTATGACTATCTTACTGCCTTTGCCATTACAGGAGTGGTTTCATTTTTAGGCAGCCAGCTGTCTTTATTCCTGGGGTTTTATTCGATTTTAATTGCCATGGGAGCCGGGTTTTTAGCTATTTGGGTGGTCAAGAAAGCCATCAATAATCGTCGATCTCCCCTGTTGAAAAATGTAATGATTATCACCGCTTTTCTTTTCAGCCTTCCCCCGATAATTATCTGGTTCATTATGACTGTTCCCTGTATTCGGGAGGTTGGTTTTACAGCCTGCGGGGGATTTTATTCACTGATCTGGTATCTTTTTTACTCTATCATCATCACTTCATATATGTTCTATCAGCTAAGAAAATAATATGCTTCTTGAACTTCGCATAAAAAACTTCGCTATTATTGAGGCGCTAAACCTGGAATTTAAACCAGGATTGATTATTTTAACCGGGGAAACCGGGGCCGGGAAATCGATCATCATGGGGGCACTGGATATGTTATTAGGGCAGCGGGTCGATATGACTACATTAAGGAAAGGTAGTGAGTTTGCCAGTGTGGAAGCAGTGTTTAAAATCCCTCAAAGTGTAAGGGACCCGGTTATTAAGCTTCTGGAAAAAGAGGATATTCTCGAAGATTCTGAATATATCACCCTGACTCGAGAATTACGAAAAGATAAACGGAATACAGCCCGGGTGAATGGACACAGAACCAATGTTGGTGTGTTGGTTGAACTTGGTGAATATCTGGTTGATATTCATGGGCAGTCGGAACACCTGTCATTGATGAGGATAAATCAGCACCTGGGATTACTGGATCGGTTTTCTGATACAACCGATTTGTTATCAAAATATCAGGAGGTTTACTCAAAACTGAAAGATATCCAGGCTGAGTTGAACAGGTTGAAGCAGTCTGACCTGGAAGCAGAGAAAAGGAAGGAGCTGCTTGCATTCCAGGTTGATGAAATTGAACAAGCTGGACTGGAAGACGGGGAAGAACAAATTTTAGTAGAACGCAGGACCAGGTTGGCGAATGCAGAAAAATTAGCGGAGCTGAGTCAAAATATCCTGATCTTGCTTGATGATGCTCCAGGGCACCAACCCACTATCATGGATCTAATAGGTCAAATAGTGAGCTCAATGGAAAATTTGTCAAAAACAGATACTGGGTTAGCTGAACTCAATGAAAAAACAGGGGAGTTAAGTGAAGGTTTATTTGAGGTCGGAAAGGATTTGCGATCTTACCTTGAGAGCCTTGAGTTTGATCCAGATGAGCTGGAAAATGTACAGGATCGACTGGAATTGATACGCGGCTTACAGCGGAAATACGGAGATACTATACCGGAGATCATCGCTTATCAGAATCAGTCTCAGAGGGAGCTGTCAGAAATCACAGACCGTGGTGCCAGGATAAAAGAGTTGGAGGGGCTGGAAAGCCGGCTTCTTGAGGAACTTAGTCGCCGTGGTCATGAGCTTTCCCGCGGCAGAAAACAAGGGGCGCTGGTCCTGGCTTCGGAACTGGAAACGCAGCTCAATGATTTAAAGATGGCTGGGTCCCGGTTTGAAGTTGATTTTAAGTTCAAGGAAGATCCAGAGGGAGTTCTCTCAGAAGGCGGGCAGCGTATTGCATATTATTCAGATGGATTGGAGAAAGTGGAATTCCTTATTGAGACAAACCCGGGAGAAGGGTTTAAACCCTTGGTGAAAACAGCTTCTGGTGGAGAAACAGCCAGGCTGATGCTGGCTATTAAGAATGTTCTTGCCCAGGCAGATCATATTTCCACTCTTGTATTTGACGAAATTGACCAGGGAATAGGGGGGCGGATTGGCGCAGTTGTGGGAGAAAAGCTCTACCGGTTAACCGCTAAGCACCAGGTGATTTGCATTACCCATCTACCGCAATTAGCCGGATTTGGACAACAGCATTATCAGGTCTCAAAAGATATTGAAGGCGGTCGTTCATATATCCAGGTCCAGGAAATTTCTGGTGAAGAGCGGATAAAGGAACTGGCAAC
>CBDVDO010000154.1:0-4723 GCA_965372765.1 uncultured Anaerolineales bacterium | reverse complement strand
CCCAGTTCACGGATGCGGCTGATGGCTTTCTGGGCTTCCATCTCCGGTTGGTCTCCGAAGAGATAATGCCAGCCCCAGGCTTGAATCCCGTTACTTTTTAAAGCCTGAACCAAAGGGGGAACCAGATCAATCTTTTTCTCCCAATCATAGTTATAGCTGTATATCCCGTTGGCGATTTTTATCAGAACATGGCTGTAGTTTGCTTTGACAGCCTTATCAATGATTTCATTGATATTTCCGTTATGGCAATACTGGATTTTCCAGATGAACATTCCTTTTCCGATTATCATAGGGCTGCCTCACAAAATCTCAGGATGAGTGTTATTCTGTAATAATTAATTTTTGTTTCGGTATATACATCCATCCCTGCAATCATTAAGTTTTATCTTGGGTTAGGGAGAGTTCAGCGCGTTCTCCAGGATCCTGCGGATGGCTCTGTATCTTGGAAGTAGTACTCGCGCTCCTCCCGGGGTCATCCAGGAGCTTACTGAATCTTGATTAATGAAATACTGTTTGATGCGAGTTTTATCGGATAGTTTTGCAGCAGTTGGAACCAAGGAGATAATCGTCCCCAGGTCAAGGTTGGTAGTCACATTGTTAACATAGGTGTTATATAGTTGCGGAATTTTGCTTATCGTATTTAGGGCAAAGAATCGATCCAATATGCCATTTAAAACCAGCTGCTGACGGACATTGCGATTAAAATCATTGGTTGTCATCCGGGACCTGACATACCAAAGCGCTTCTTTGCCGTAGAGATGCTGGTTTCCGGCATAGACGCAATGGGATAACCCGTGATTCCAATTGTCGTCACAAATTGTCTGCGGCACGTTCACATAAATCCCGCCCAGGTTGTTGATGATGTATTCAAATGCCTGGAGGTTGATCAGAACATAATAATCTGGCTTGAAGCCGAAGTTATGCAGGAATGTTTGCTGCAAACTTGAAAATCCTCCATGAGAAAACGCAGTGTTGATCCGCTGGGAGGTCCAATTGGGAATATAGATATAAAGATCCCGGGGGAAGGAGGTGACACTTATTGTGTCTTCCTTGGTATTGACTGTTACCAGGATGATGGTATCTGTTCTTCCTATGTATCCTTTATATTTCTGGTCAGACCCCAGGAGAACGATGTTAATCTGTCCATCTGGTTGGGGAATGGGATCCACTCCCTCGGTATTGCTGGCTGGTTTGATCCTATCCGGTTTAGGTGTGTTCGTTGGCGTAGGCGTTGGGTACTCTGTCGGAATATAGGTTTCTGTGGAAACCAGGGGTTGAAAGGCTGTAGCGGTTGGGGTAGACCCCGGAGGTACATCCAGGATAGCTACTCTTGTTTTTGGCGCGGTGGAATAGGCCAGATTTCTGCCGAACACAGGCACAAAAATCACCAAAGCCAACAGAGTGATGCCAATAATCAGAATAAAATTCCGTTTATTTTTAAACATAACCTGGCTGTTCCCTGGATGATATGGCCCTTAAGTTATGGGATTCATTAAACCCATACAGTTCCTTTCACCCGTTTTTCTGGGTCAACTTCCACCCAGTACACAGACAGGGAGTAGATATATCCCTGCTTATAGGGTATGGTAGCAAGAACTGTACCAGATTAACTGTTTTCGGCAAGGTTTTCTTCTAATTGGAAAGCTAGCAGCAAACTTACTATAGTTCCATCCCCCGGTTTGCTTTCGACCCACATTCTCCCGCCTTCATTTTCTACCAGGTTCTTTGTGACATAAAGATTAGTCATCACCTGGCTCAATTCTTCCTGCTGATCAGCAGTCAAATGATCATTTAACACAGCTGCAATTTCATCCGGGAAGTATCCCTCACCCTGATCAGTTATTTTAATATGCGCAAAGTGCTGGGTCTGGTCTTCCTCGTAGACCTGAGTCCGGATGTTGATTTCACCTTCGGATTTTGTTTCCTCCACAGCGTTGGACACCAGGAAAGATAGGATTTCCTGGAATAAGGCATGATTCATTGTTAAAGGCGGAGGATCATCCGGTAAATCAAGTATGGTTTTAATTTTCTTTTTCTTGATCTGTTTAGCCATATCCTTCAAACAGGTTTGAACAGCCTCTTCAAGATTGGCAGATCGTTTGCTATCTGGATCTTCGTGCATGAGTTCTGCTGCCTGATCTTGAGAGTCGTCTTCCACTGGTTTTTCGGGTTCCACCTCTTCCCTGCCAGCTCTGATTTCCTTATCAATCACAGAGATGTACGTCCGCAAAGCCTCTGTGGATTCCTTTTTTGACAGGTCAACCAGCATGGCGAGATGACGATGAATGGTGTTGTCACTTAACTTTAACCGATCATGCTTGGTAGTCAGGGAATCGTGATCTAATAACAGATTCTGGTGTTCTTTAGATAGCACCGCCATTTCTTCTTTTAATCTTTGTTTACCCTGGGTCAATTGGGTCAGGCTGGATGACAGATCCCGGATAGTGTTTTTTACACTGTCAGGTTCTCCTGTTTGGGTTGCCAGGTGGTAATTAAAGGCAGACTCGTAAAACTTGGACAACAGTCCTAAATAATCTTGATCTTCCTTGGTCCAGGGACGATTTGAAAAGGGAGAGAAAAGGACGACACCGATTATTTTATTTGCACCAGGGACATGGACTGGGGTAGCCAGCAAGTGTCCCGGCTTGGACAGCTGGAGCATCTTGGAAAGGTGGGATAAATCGCGGGATGTGCTGCTGGCAGGAATATGAAGCATTTTCCCCCGCTGGATATAATTGGTGAGCAGGGGGACGTTTTTGCTTTCCAAAGTAATCGCCTGCAGAGGTTCCTCGCGGATTAAATCATATCCGGCAATGATACGGATTTTTCCATGTTCATCGGGAGTGTCAATAACCAAAGCCAGGTCGGCAAGAATTAGATAACATGTTGTTTGAGCGATTTTATACAGGATTCCGTCCGGGTCTTTTTCATTAAACAATTTCCGGATCGTATCCAGGGTTTGGTAGTCTACACTAACTCGTTGTCGCTGGAGATCCCCATCTTCCTGGTTTTGATCAGGGGAGGGTTTTTCCCCGATGGGAAAGCGTTCTCCTAACATCAGCAGCAGCGGATACGCTGTCAGCTGAACCAGATGTAAATATTCTGAACTCGAAATCAATAGGGATAGAAGGGATCCAATGAACAGGATACCTGCCATAATAAGCCCGTATATCCAATAGTTTGGTTTGCGGATGAAAATCAGGCCGCATCCGAAAACAAGCAGCAGGATGGAAAAATACTGCCAGAAGGGGAAAGTCCCTAAAAATCCTTCTAGAAGTGAGGGGAGAAAAACTGTTTGCAGGACAACAACGAAGGCAATAAGAACTGACAAAACAGTGACCCCGATATCTACCACACGGCTGGGTTCCGGAAATGCCCACAGCCAGATGATCAAGATCAACCCCAGAAGATGGGCAGCCTGGTCCAGAACCAGGAGGGAATGGGTAAAAGCCGGTTCCGCCTGCCAGGAGAAATAAGTGAGCAAGAAGACCATGATTCGCAACAGGGTTATTGCTGTCAATCCCTGGATCATACGGAAACCCTGGGGGAATCTGCCCTGCTGCCATTTCCTGAAAACCTTCACCAGGGATATTGAAGAAATCAGGATAATCAGCAGTGAATATCCTAGATAGGTTATTGGTATAGTGGTTGGATTAATTCCAGTTTGAAACATGATCATAAAAGGCACCTTCCTGAATTATAGCACGGGTTGCAGATAGGGAAAACAATCAGCAGGGAACTTGACAAGCAGCAGAATTAGCGGCAAGAATCGAGAAAGATGCCGGAAGGTTGACAAAATGCTGAATCGGGGTAAAATTGCGCCTGCAACAGGATTTGTTTTGCCGAAGTGGCGGAATAGGCAGACGCGCTACGTTCAGGGCGTAGTGGGATTTACTCCCATGTGGGTTCGACTCCCACCTTCGGCACAGAACCAGTCTCTAACTTTAGGTTAGAGACTTTTTAATATCTACTCTTGGAGAGAGGGATAAGGTCAAAGGCCAGGTTTGGATTGGCACGGTGGCAAGCGATTGCGAAGGCAGAAGTTGTGGGATAAGATAGAGTTATGGATTTAAAAAAGGGAAAAACGATTCTTCTGCTAGGATTCCTGCTGGTGCTGGTCGTGTGGATGGTAATATTTGGCGGCAGAATTTCCGATTTAAACCGACTTACAAGTGAGTTTGAACAGGCTCAAGAGACAATGGCTGCACTGACAGCCACTACCCGTGCTCTTGCCACTGAGGTGGTGAGAGCAGATTCGGATGCTGCGGTTGAGCAATGGGCTTATGAAAACCGCCGCTGGATCCGAGAGGGTGACCACCGGATTGCAGTGGTGCCATTGGAAGGAACGCAGACTTTGCCAACCTTAATTCCGACAGCCACCCAGCAGCCGCAAAACATGTTTCGGGTCTGGTGGGATCTGTTTTTTAACACCAAACCTTGACTGAGGTATACCCTCATGCTATAATCGGCAACCTAGAATTAACGCGGGGTAGAGCAGTGGCAGCTCGTCGGGCTCATAACCCGGAGGTCCCAGGTTCGAATCCTGGCCCCGCTACTCAAGAAAAGGCGCTCATCAGGGCGTCTTTTGCTTTAAAAAGATCTCCGGTTCGCCCCGGCGCTCATGCGCCGGGATTGAGCGAGTGTGAGTTGATAACACTCTCGCTCTTAAATCCTGGCCCCGCTACTCAAGAAAAGGCGCTCATCAGGGCGTCTTTTGCTTTAA
>CBDVDO010000153.1:0-4729 GCA_965372765.1 uncultured Anaerolineales bacterium | reverse complement strand
CCTCAATGCTTAGAAATGCGGCCGTATTTTCCGGAAAGGTTTTATTTATCTCTGGAAAAGGGGAGGGTTGAATTAATCCTTTCCGATCCCATTCTCTCAGCCAGCCCTGGAGAGATAAACAGAGGGCTGCTTCTGGAAAATAAAACCCGGTTTCCGGGCTGATCTCCCGGGCAACCGGTCCCAGGTGAACGATTTTAGCAGAACGCCATTCTGCCGGAATTTGGTCCAAACCTAAAGGTTTGGCTCTCTCAAGAATGAATTGCTCCCTGCCGGAGGGAGTATAGTTGTTTTTAAAGGTTGTTGTCCTATTCGCCCTGTGGTTGATGATCTGAATCCCGTTCAGCGGGTCAACCGGGGTTTCCTCATTATATGAGGTGACCAACCCTACCTCCAAACCCATTCTTTTTGCGAGTATCCCGCTGTATACGGCTGTGCCTCCCAGCCTGAATCCTTTCTCTATAATATCCCGGGTAATCTGACCGATTATTAGATAATCAACGGCAGTCTTCCCCGGTTGGAGGTTCATGGTGGAATTATACCTGAAAGCGAAAACCTGGTAAAAAAAAACTGGCACGGGGATTTATTCCATGCCAGTATGTTAATTGTCCTGTCAGGTTTACTCAGCGGGATGAATGACGACTTTCCGGTAAGGTTCCTTGCCGACACTTTCTGTGTAAACCGATGAATTATCCTGAAGTTCTATGTGGGCAAATCGGCGTTCATTAGGCGGCATGGGTTCAAGCGTCTGCTCGCGGTTTGTGTCCTTTACCTGTTCGGCAACCCGGCTGGCTAACTGTCGGACCTGCTTCTCTCGCCTTTCCCGGTATCCTTCCACGTCGATGCTGAGCGGTATTCCATGTTCAAGTTCCTTGCCCAGGATTAAACGGGTGATGTACTGCAAAGCATTTAATGTTTTCGCCCGACGGCCAATCAGAATGCTCAAATCATTTCCTGAGACATCAACCAGGATAGGTCGAAACGGCAGTCTTTCGCTTTCCTCACCGTACTTCGCTGTAACCTTAGCTGTTAAATTCATTTTCTCAAGTAGTTCTGAGACAATTTCTTCTGTAAGCCTTAAGGTTGAATCTCCCTCGGATGCTGGAGTTTGGGAAGGGCTCTCTTCTGGCTGTACTTCTTCTTCATCATTGAGAACGGAAATCCGAACCCGCGCCTGGCGGGATCCAATCCCTAAAATTCCCTGTCCACCTTCATCCAGCACAGTTATCTCTACCGCTTCGCGTGGTAAACCTAAATCATTAATACCCTTTTCGATTGCTTCTTCTACAGTTTGAGCAATAACTTCAAGGGTTGCGCGATTATTTTTCATAATACCTCATAGTACCAATATTCCATCTCGGGGTTAACAGTTTATCTGTTATGACCTTGAAGGAAGTTTTGGCAGAATATTCTTATAATCCGCTTGACCAGTCAGAACGTATTGAGCGATGGTGGCGAGATTGGTTGCGATGAAATACAAAGCTAGTCCAGAGGCAAAAGTCAGCGCCAGGTATCCCATAAAGAAGGGCATATAAAGGCTCATTGCCTTGGTCATCTGGGCGCCCTGGCCGCCGTCACCGGCTCCCTGCGTGGGAGGGGTGACCATCTTGGTCTGAATATACGATGTTATAACGACCAGGATAGCAAGTACCGGAACAGCAACGCCGAACATCATCAGCCGTTCTGGTTCGCTGAGGTCCATCCACCAGAATTGGCTGTGGATCGGAATCAAGTTGGCGCCGTCGCTGATATGTTTGGAAAGATTAACCAGCTGGATTGGTGTCACTGCCAGGGTGCGGATGATTGCCTGGTAGAGTCCGATGATAACTGGAAACTGGACCAATAACGGCAGGCAGGAACCAAAGGGGCTGATTCCCATCTCTTTGTAGATCTCCATTTGTTTTTGGGCCAGTGCTTCCTTGTCACCCTTATATTTTTTCTGGATATCAATCCATTTTTTTGAACCCTGCAATTCCTGCATAGATTTGCTGCTTTTCATCTGCTTGGCGGTCAGGGGATAAGTCACAATCCGGACCAATACGGTGAAAATAATGATTGCCCAGCCGAAATTCTGGCCGACTAAATCATAGATGAAAAGCATAACGGTAATCATTAAGGTGATAAAGGTATCCCACATATGTTTTTTCCTGTTTGTTAGTTGTAAGAGTCCAGGATCTGCTTTAGTTCCTCTTCTTATTTAGCCGGTGGATATCCCCAGATTTGGGTTCCATTCTGATTGAGCGCGATTAGGAAGAATTCCGCTTCTGAGGGAGCAAGCAGGATAATATCTCCGTTTGATGCCGGGCTGGCGTACAGTTTGCCTTCGATGGGCAGATTGCGCTGCACAACACCATCGGTACTGACAACCACCAGGCTGCTGGAATCGGTGGAAAAATAAATTTGTCCATCCTGGACCAGTGGAGCTGAGACTATACTTCCGCCGGGCTGAAGCTGCCAGAGCAGATTTCCTGTTTCCAATTCCAGGGCGTAAAAAGTGCCTGAAAGGTCACTGATATAAACCTGTTCTCCATCAATTACCGGGCTTGCCCAGGCCCAATCCGGAGTATTAAATCGCCATTCAACCCTGTGGCTTTTCTCATCCAGGGCAACGACTTCATTGTTAAACGTGCTGACGATAACCAGGCCGCTTTCCGAAACTGTCGGTTGGCTGACTATGGGTCCGCCTAGATCTTCCGTTTTCCACAGCAGGGAACCAGTTTCCGGGCTGACGGCATAAAGGACGTGATCCATGGATGCCACATAAATGCATCCACAGCTTTCAGACCAGGCGGGAGAAGCCCAAATCGGTTCTCCGGTTTCGAATGGTTCCCAGAGCGGGATTCCGTCTAAATCTAAACCGTAGAGTTTGTTGTCAGACGATGGGGCGAATATTCCCTGGTCAGTGACCAGGGGAGCCGCGACGTAGCGGTTTTCGGCACCGGTGAATGACCAATTTTCCATGCCTGTAGCTGGATTAATACTGTAAAGGTTGCCGTCATAACTGGCAACAATTAACTGGGTCTCATTGTCAGCAAATATGGGCGCCGCATAAAAATCTACGCCGGTTTCCGGTTCTACAGGATATATCCATTGCTGTGCCCCGTTTTTCACATTGAGCGCGTAAACCTGGGGGCCATAAGCGAAATAGGCGATATCTTCTTTGATGGTGATCTCGGACCATCCAGTTGCTGCGACGCGCCGGCCTGTGCAGGAACTCAACGAGAGAGCAATCAGGGCTAATAGTAGGATCAGGAAATATTTTTTCATTGTTTTCATATTCACTTTCTGGTGGTTAATTTACGGAACCGGGTCGACCCCCCCCTGGGAAAATGGATTGCAGCGAAGAACTCGCCAGCTGCCCATTAGCCCGCCCCGTAGTACACCGTATTTATAGATTGCTTGGTATGAATAATGTGAGCAGCTGGGGTAAAACCTGCAGGTATTACCAGGCAAAGCTCTTGATAATGTCTTCTGATAGAGAAGAATTAAAGCCAGGACCGGGAATCTAAAGGCTGTCCATATTGTCAGCTCAAGATCTTTTAAGAGAGGATCCTGGGGTGGATGGTGATGATCGGCCTGTTTTATGCTGATTTCATTATTCATTGGTTTGAGTTAGAAGTATTTCAGCTTTCCTGAAAAGAGATTCTAACGTTTCTTTTGTTTCTCTGCAGTTGGATTCCGTCAGCGGCTTCCTGGCAATCAGGACTCCGTTATATCCAGGTTTAATATCCTGGATCAACTCTCTCAAGGCTGCCCGGATAATCCGTTTCGCTCTGTTTCGCTTGACTGCGTTACCTACTGAAATCCCTGCTGTGACTGCAAACCGGGAGAGCGGGTGGTTCACTTTCTGAATTATCAAAACAAGAAGCGGGTGGGGATATGATTTTCCAGATCGCCGCACCCGCATGATCTCAATTGAACTTGTTAGGCGAAATCTCCGTTCCACAAGAATCTTATTAAATCAGAGTTAACTATTCCAGTTTGTTTTCTTGACGTGATTGTTTTTTGTGTGCGCAAGTACATAACGGCCCTTCAAACGGCGCCGCTTCAGTACGTTTTGTCCACCTTTGCTGCTCATGCGAGATCGGAATCCATGGACCCGGGCCCGGCGTCTTATTTTCGGTTGATATGTCCGTTTTGGCATCTTCTTGTAACTCCTTCAAAGTTCAAACTCAACTTCCGACGAAACATTATACCGTGTGGGGTTAGTTTGGTCAAACTCCTTTGGGAAATGAATTATGGATATTTTTCCCCAACTTGATTTGCCCTGAGAGGTAGTTACGGGATCAATTGGATGGTTTGGAACTGACCTCAAGGGCAGTCATAAAGTATAATAATTTTAATACTTCACCCTGGATTAAAATCGATTGTAGAGAGACTATGTATAACAAAATACTAAATTCCCTGTCGAATCATCAGCTCGTCGAAGTCCGGATTGGATTAAAATGGACAGCAGTGGTGGTGGATAAAGGGGACCACCAGCAGTGCGGATTAGCTTCTACCCTTTCCGGAGATTATAGGCATACCGGGGAGCCGACAATTCCCGACCCGGGAAATCTGGAAACTAATTCAGCTTTAGAACTGGCAGGCTGGATTGAGTCAGAAATACCCCTGAGACGAAGTATTGGATGCGCTGCGATTAATGCTTCCCTGCCCCGGGATCCCTCATCATGGGTGGACCTGAACGCCGAAAGTGCCATTTTGGAGCACGGCAGGGGAAAAAAAGCTGTAC
>CBDVDO010000152.1:0-4732 GCA_965372765.1 uncultured Anaerolineales bacterium | reverse complement strand
ATCCATTGATCAACATCAAGCTTATTGGGAGTATAAATACCTGCCGAGGCTTTTCCATCTGGTAATTCCTCTCCCAAATAAGTACTCAAGCCAAAATGTATAAACATACCATATTGAGCTTTTTCCCATTCTTCTAACTGTTTAGGGAGCAAACGTTGATTTCCACGTTTTTTATAAATATTTTTAGAAGGGATTTGAGAATAAGCACTACTTATCAGACCACCGGAAGTACAAGTTAATGCCGTACCAAGACCAATTTGCTTTACAAAATTACGTCGATTAAGTTTTATTGATTTCATTATTTCATTTTTACTTTTTACTTATTCTATCCCAGGCATTGTTGCTTCAAAAACATAGTGAGACGACAACTACCGTGGCAAGCACATTTTCCAAATAATTATTTTTCACGGTTAATCCATAATTCCCGGATGCCGCCTTGCGTAATGGAAAACATGGAACTGCTCTTCTGGCGGTCGTCCGCACTTTGGATTGTGTTTTCCAGTCCGTTACTGAGGAACAACGTGGTTGCCTGAGCCGTTTTTGGGTTTTCGCCACGTTGAAAGTCGCGGATGTACAAATCACGGACTTTAAGCGTAATATGAATCAGGCTGGGTGCCCAGTCCGTATAGCCCGTCTTGGTGACGTTGAACTGTTCAAGCCGTACGTTACGGATATCCCCCGAACCTATAGGAAACCGCCAATTATTCATGTTCACGGCATAAAACCGACAACTGCCCTTCACACGTCGGACGGTGATGTTCTCGATGAGTGATTCTTTGCTCAGCATGCGAACGAAAGTGTAAGCACCGTTGGCTTGAAGGTCTTCAACTAAGATATCGCGTATGGGGCCGCGTCGCATTCCCAGGTTGAGAACCCGCTCAACGTTATCATCGGCATTGAGAGCCACCATGTCATCATTTGGTGTGTTAGGATTCACAGCCTTAATACGGCGGATTATGCCCCGCTGCGAAAAGCCACCCACGTGAATACCGTCCTGATTTGGACGAACCACAGAATGATCCAGCAGGATATCCTCAACCAGAAAGTCTTCGACTTCGCCCAACCGGATGGAAAAAGCATCCGGATTTCTCACTGTAAGCTTACGAAGTACAAGGTGTTTGACGTTTACGAAATTGATCGCAGTCCCTGTATATGCGAACAAATCACCGTCTTCGCCGCGGCTGTTGTGTTCGTTGTTACCGTCCCAAATACCACCTTCGACCGTGATGTGGTTGTTGCCGTTGCCGGGGTTCCGATTGGCCAGCAAAAACACGCTCACGTGGTTGCCCGCGCCATTAGCTAGGCGGATCACAGCCTGCGGATCTGCCTTCAGGGTGACGCCCGAACCGATCCAGAGCGTACAACCGATGCGGTATACACCAGACGGAATAATTACCACTTCCGCTCCGCTATCGAGAGCCTTCTGGATGGCTGCGGCATCGTCTTGCTGACCATTGCCCGTAGCACCATAGTCAACCACGCTAACAGTTTTAGAAGATACCTGCTGGGAGGAGCCATCATCGTGCAGAACTTCGTCTGCAGAAGCAGTAGAGATATAAGCTTCCGTATTTTCCTGGCTTTGCACTGCTATTCCAGAGAATAACAGGCCAATAATTAAAATTAAATACTTCATATTTTCCTTTTTTCATTGTTTTCTATGCCGCTTCGATGAGCCTGCTAAGCTCTTCCCAATCGTCTTTATAAAAATGATTCTTATACATTTTATTTCCTTTTTAAATATTTTTACCACACTGCACGCAGAGTCATCATCCCCATTGCCGGTACCGTTACTTCACCAGTAACTTCCTGTCCTGATTCTTCTTTCGTGTTGCAGATACACAAACCTTTAGGCGTCCCGGCGGGAAAGGTAAATTTCACTATTTCAGCCTTATCAGAGAGCGAACGTAGACGCAGGATAGTAGCCTTGCCATCGGTACTGGTTTTAAGGATAGATACTGAGATACGGTTATTGTCGAGCGCGACGAGCGGTTTAAGCACAGGATCATTATTGGCTGCTACATGAGCCAAAGGTCGCGCCTGTTCCATGCCGAAGCGGTTAGCTGTGACAGCATCGTACACACCATGTGGCAGTATACGATAACGGAAGGTTACCGGTCCGTCCTGCGTCAGCGGGAAGTTGGTGATCCAATGATTATTCATCACCCATGAATAGACAGTTGAACTGGGTTCGAGTCTGCTGATCCAGGCTCCTTCATTTCCCCATTTTGTATCAAGATTGGCCGTCATGTTTCCGTATTCAAAAAGAGGAGCATCGAGTGAGCACCATGTTATGCCTTCTTTGTCGTTTGAAATGTCAAGCCATCGCTGCATAGCAATCCAGTTACGGTTGCCTTGCGGCCACTGGTCTTTTTCAATTTCCATCACGCCCCACGGAATATCCACGCGGGTTTTTCCATGCGGAATATCAAAGCCAAAGCCAAAATGGATACCATCCTTCTCAACGAGTGGGAGTTTATCCACAACATTGCTAATTTCTACCCATGGCTGCCCCTGTACGAGCCGAACCGAACGAGACACGGCACGACAACCTACAGCTTTAGAAGTTACGCGTAACTCCACAACCAATGGCCCCGATTCAACCATGGTAATGACAATATTGGAATCTGCCTTCGGAGCATCAATATTGGCTGGCAACCAACGAAAAGCGTTAAGTCCGCCGTTTACTTTTATATCAGCGAAATTGCGTCCTGTAGAAAGCTTTATGAGTTCTGTAATATTACCTGTTGCCGGATCAATGGAAACGCTGAGATGTTGGTTTTTAAGTGTAGCACCATCTATTTTACATCCATCTAAAAGTGGACTTTTTCCGTTTTTTACACGGTAGTGGCGAGACCCAAAAGCGGAAACATCAGAGGACATAAATGCAAGTTCTCCTGTAAAAAGGCGCTGTGTTGGTACGTCCTTGCCCTGTTCATCAATAACACGGTCACCGGGCAGGCTTTCAGCTTTTGTGAGAATAACAAGCCCTCCATGTTTCCATGAATTGGTATTGAAAACTGCCACGCCTCCGGCAGAAGGACCTTCCGGCGGGCCGAGTGCGCCGTTTGACTTATCTGTGGCGGGAGCAAGGGCATCATCGAACAAAGCTTGTGTGCGATCACTCGCCTGGTGAAAATAATCCTGTTTGACCTTCCATAATGCATCCTGAAAGAAGGGTTCCGAGGGATTTTCAAAGCACCATGTGTGTTCGGAACTGAGGGAGATATAACGCCACGCCTCATCAAATCCGGCTCGTGGTGCGTATTGGCCCGGACGGAGCATCGTCCAGAGGATTTCGGCCTGGGTGAGCCGTTCCTTAGTGTTACGGTTCATAGCGGTGAGGCCTGCAGCAGTACCCAGTCCATCTGTCCAGTATTCGGTATAGTCTCCTTTCACCACAGGAAGCTGGTCTCCGTAATTTTTCTCTATCATTTCCATAATTTCATGACCTCCGGCAATAATAATATGTGGATAGGCATATTGTTCGTTCCATGCTTTAACAGCATCGGGGATATCAGCATCCAACGGACAGTTATCCCACAGGGTCCAGGATAATACAAAGAAATCGTATGGATATTTTGCCTCTTCCATGCTTATAAGTTTATCCGTGAAATTGACATTGGCACTGCCGGTTTTAATAACAGCCGGGACTTTGGACAGGTCGCGCTGACCGAACCATGGACGCCCGGTTGTTCTTCCTTTGGTCATACTACCACTATTGGCATAGCAATCGGGCTGAAAGAAAAGTACTTTGGATTTGCCATCCGGCCCGACCCACCAGAAAGGGCGACCATCAAGGTTATGTGCGCTGCCCGACCGGGTACGGTTCGGCCACGACATGATGTAACGCACGCCTTCCTGTGCCATAACCGGCACCAGTCCCCATGAAATACCCGGAATGTCCATTTGCTGGAAAACATCCATTGGTTTGCCAGTGAGTTTCTGCATTTTGCGGCTGAAACTAAAGATATGAAACATCTCTTCGTCGGAGCAAATGCTGGTGTTGATGTTTAAATAACTGGCATCTACGCACAAATAGTCATTGCGAATGGCTTTCAGAATATGCTCCCGCTCTTCAGGCATCGATTGCCATAGACGTTCCAGAGGCCATGTGACCTCGGGATTCCATCGATAGCGGGAGCCTTCGGGATAATCCTTAGTAGCTTCAGCGAGCTTAATGCCCTCGATGATATTGGTTTTATGCAGAATCTCAACATTCTTCTGAGTATTGGTATAGCCGATATCCACATGGGAATGGTTGTAGAGGTACAAGGTCCAGTGGCGCATAGGGGGTACAATAACGGCCTTTTTCAATTTCTTATTGTCCTGACGCAAAGTCAATATAACTTTTGCTTCCTTCTCTACACCAATATTTGCCGGCAACAACACACTGCAACCTGAGTCCCCGCTATCATGAGGGGTAAGATTAGTGATTTCAGTCCGTCCGTCAACAGCTACTACTATCTGTGCGTTATTGTAGATTTTCCCACCTATGAAGGTGATAATGATTTCCCTGCCAGGCTTGCCATCTTTACGGTGATGATAAACCGGCTGGGGCAAACATTCCATATCCTCCGGGAAAGGCAGATTTTCTTTTGTGAAATCCTTAGAAACAACAAGCTTCACTTTGTGTAAGCTTTTGGTTGGTTGTCTTTCGCTAGATTCAGCGAATACAAGGAAGTGTGAAACAATAATTAAGGTGACCATGTGTAAAAATATTGTCGTTTTCATA
>CBDVDO010000151.1:0-4761 GCA_965372765.1 uncultured Anaerolineales bacterium | reverse complement strand
GCGTCAGCTGATGCAGCCGCGCCCTATTTATGTTTTCTTAATTGAAATATAATATCTTTATTAAATCTCTAAGGAACTATTGAGTCAAATACTATAATCTCTTGTAAGATTTTTTTCTGAACAGTATCTTAAAGATGATCTAATTTGAAGCATCTGTTATCGCCGAGATGCCTTTTCGAATTTTGTTTTCTTGAATAACGCATTTACTATTGACCCATTAAACGAGGGACAACCCATGAAAAAACGATCTGCAATTTTAATCATTGTGACGGTGCTGGTCCTCGCCGCTCTTGCCTGTTCTTTAAACCCTCAAACCTGGTTTACGCAATCCTTAGAACCTGTCAATGATGGAGTAGTCGCTACCATTAGCAAGGTGATAGTTGAAGATGGAGATATTCCCTCACTCTATAAAGCAGTAAACCCGGGTGTAGTTGCTATCCGTGCTCTGACGGAAGAGGGAGGTGGTTTAGGAACCGGATTTGTTTGGGATGAACAAGGGCATATTGTCACCAATTTCCATGTTGTTCATGCCGCGACTGATTTGGAAGTCGACTTTCCTTCTGGATTTAAAACCCGGGCCCAGGTTCTCGGTTCGGATCCTGATTCCGACCTCGCCGTCCTTGAATTAGATCAGCTGCCGCCTGAATTAATAGTTCTCACCCTGGGCCAAAGTAGTGATCTTTTAGTAGGGCAAACTGTGATCGCCATTGGCAACCCTAAGGGATTACAGGGAACGATGACACTAGGAATTATCTCTGCCTTGGGTAGAACCATGGAATCAATGCATTTTGCGCCGGGAGGTGGAACATTTGCTACCGGGAACATCATTCAAACTGACGCAGCGATAAACCCGGGTAATTCCGGCGGTCCTTTGATAAATCTGAACGGTGAAGTTGTAGGCATCAATTCAGCAATCAGTACCACAAGTATTGATCTTTCCGGACAGCCTATTAACTCCGGCCTTGGTTTCGCGATTTCCATAGATACAGCAAAAAATGTAATTCCTGATTTGATTGCCTTTGGGAGCCATGACTCCCCTTATGTTGGGATCGCGGTATTAGGCGAACTCAGCCTGTTTCTTCAGGAAGAATTAGACCTGCCCCAATCTACCGGTGTTTATATCCGCGAGGTTACTCCCGGCAGTCCGGCGGATAAAGCCATACTGGTTGGTGCGGAAAGTGGGGAGGATGCTCTGAAAGGCGGTGATTTGATCATAGCTATTGATGATCAGCTGGTGAATGATTTTGCGGACTTCATGGGTTATTTATTAACCTACAAAAAACCCGGAGATCAGGTCACGATTCTGGTGATCCGGGGGGCTGAAACCCTCGAGTTTGAGCTAACTCTGGAAAAAAGGCCGTAGGTTTTTTTTGCCGGATGGGTTTTCTTCTCTCTGGATTTCGCTATTGACTCCGGGTATACAAACGCCGGTAGATGGCGAAGATCTCTGAGATATTCTTCAGATACAGCTTGGTTTCAGAAAAGCGGATGATTTCCAAAAAGAGATCCGGATCTCCCTGAGCTTCTTCCAGCCAGGTGGCAGAATTCCCCGGACCTGCATTATAAGCTGCCAATGTGGCATAGATATCCCCATCAAAATAAGACCATAGGAAACCTAAATAAGCAGTTCCCAATTTAATGCTCACCTGCGGGCGGTAGAGGTCCTCAGCACTGTAGTCAGGCGGCCAATTCTCTTGGTCTGCCCGTTCTGCACCGGTGCTGGGAATGATCTGCATTAATCCTCTTGCTCCAGCGGTCGATCGGACGAAACCTTCAAAAAGAGATTCCTGCCGGATTACACTGAAGAGCAGCAGAGGGTGAAATCCATATTCCTGACCGGCGGGGATGACCAGGTCGCTGTAATAAGTCCCAAACCGAATGTGATTAAAATAGGACGGTGCGTTTATGGTTGCAGCGTCATCCATGCCGGCAGCATTTAATACTTGACGGGCAGCAAAGATAGCAGGACGGTAAAGACCTAGATCAACGTAGTAGTTAGCCAGCCGGTAACTGCTAATTGGATCAAAACTGACCTCAGTTCTGAGTTCCTCAAATTCAGCCCGGGCCTCGCTATATAAACCCAATTCCCACAATTCGGTGCCCCTGATTAGCCGGGGATCATCTCCCAATAAACCGAGACTGTCCAGGTTCGTTTCTGGAGGAATTGAAAAAGTTTCTTTAATCCAGTCCTCAGCTTCCTGTTGTTCTGCCATGATATCAAAACCGATATCGTAATCTTGTGGCGGTGTAAATGGTTGCCGGTTTTGTAGGAGATCGCGAGCCCGTTCGCTGTAGTACCCGGTGGGATCTGCATTGGCGGCTTTACTCCAGGCAGCTAGTGCCGCATCAGAATTGCCTTGCATATCATATACTTTCCCGATCCAAAACAGTGCCTGGGAGAGTTCTTCGAATGATTGGGAAGCATCGCGGTAAGTAGAGAAAGAATCCAGCGCCTGTGGAAAAGCGCCTTGTCTCACCCGGGAGATACCATTTTTAAATAATGACACGTTGGCATATGAAGAAGTTGGATATTCATCAAAAACCTGTTTCCAGAGCGTTGCTGCGGTTTCTAGATCACTAGTCAGTTCCTCAATTCTGGCTGCATCAAATAGGAATTCAGCTGCCCGGGGATGGTAGGGGTTCTTGCTGACAAAGTCCAGTAAAACCTGACTGGCTTCATTGTAACGGCCCAGATAAAACCAGAGTGAATAGGCCTTAAATTCCCAGGCTTGATCCCAGTAGGAATGGTCCGGAAATTGATTGATTAAAACATCCCAGGCAAGCAGCGCTTCCTCATGCCTTCCCATCGCCCGCAGAGCAAAGCCCTTGTAATACAGCGCTGTACCCTGATCCCCGGCGTCTGGTTCAATTAAGTAGCGGTCAAAAGCTTCCACTGCGTGACTGTATTGTCCGGCAAAATAGTCTACTAAACCCCGGTCAAGGTCGTTAATCTCAAAACCTCTGTTTACCAATTCCAACAATGCTAAATAAGAATCGTAGCTAAGGGGGTATTGAATCACTGCGTCCTGGAATGCAGCTTCAGCCAGGTCATTCTGGCCGAGGTCCAAATAGGAAAGACCTAATAAATAATCTGACCGGGCTTTTGCGTAATCATTAGAGGTTTGAATATATACATCTTTGAAAATCACAATGGCGGTAGCATGATCTTCCAGGGAGGCATATTGCTGACCGATTTTTAGTTGGAGGGTAAAAAGAGAGTCTCCGCTTCCCGCAGCGATGGCTGCTTGATAAGCTTCAATCGCCTGGACGGGCTCTTTGGCTGCTGAAAGAGCATCACCTCTTCTCTGCTGCACAAATGCATCCAGGATTCCCGGGCGGCGGGAAAGGTATAAATTGTAGGCATCCGCAGCTTCCAGGTGCCGATCCAATGCCGTGTAGGTTTCTGCCAGAGCGAAAAATCCTTTGTGGATCAAGACAGAATCCGGATAGGTTGATACCAACAGTCGCAGATAATCCAGGGCTTGCTGATAATCTTGTTTCTGGGAATAAACTTTTCCCAATCCTAACAATGCCCCGCTGATCTGATCTGGAGATGAAGCATTGTCCAGGGTAGCCTGATAGCTGGAGATTGCTGATTCCCAGTCCCCGTAAAAATAATAAACATCCCCGGGGATAGTACTTTGAAGGGGAGGCAGGATCGGTGTGGAAGTTGGAACAGGTGTCAGTTTAGGCAGGACAAAAGGGGGAGTTGGGAGCAGTGATGTCTCCTCAGGGCTTTGTTCCGGCGTCCTGTTGGATAACAAATATCTGCCGCCAATAAATAGGGTTCCAATGAGGATGATCAGGATGGTTGTCTGGTAGAAATTTTTTTTCATGGATTGAATTTGTTTTTTAGGCATGATCCCTGGTCCTGAGAGGATAAGGGATCATTTAAATTAAATTGTCCATTCTCCATGGATAATTGCAGCCAGGTACCAGGTATGATTATCCTGAATGAAAACCAGTCTTATACTTCTCCAATCCAGACCGCCATATTGCGGATCAAAACCGGAGAAGTAATACTCAATCATCACTCCCTCGGGGTATACAGCTGCGATGTTGTTAATGGCATTTCCTGAGCTCACCTCAACATCAAAACCAACAATATCTGCTTTAATATAATTAGAATCATACACGAAGTCTTGATGATATTCCCGGAAAGTCATTAATATCGGATTGCCGGTTCCGTCAAATTCTCCCCAGATATATTTTTCATCTGAGGATAACAGATCCCTCAGTTCGTCAGGGCAGAAGATTAAATGATTTTCAGCTAGATTGGCATAGGGGGAAAATCTAAGACAATGATCTGGATGAACCAGATCAACAAGCAAGTTGTAATCATAAGTATGCAGGCTAGCCAGAACGAGTTGTCCAAGCCCTATCAATTCTTCCGGGAGTTCTCCCTTGTGGATTGCCAGATGGTATAAGTCAACCCAGCCCTGAACTTGATTATAGTCTGTCACGATCCAGGCTGAGTTTTCGTCTAAATGTGGTTCTCCAGAAATCTTGATATTAAGACTGGTTGCTGGAATATGGCCAATGATCGGCGCATCTGCAGCGGGGCTGCTGTGAATAGCCAAGGATTCTCCCTGGAGCAGGCCTACAGGAGTGTAAAATTCTCCGGGTTGGATTACTGGGACCTCTTTAGTTACGGAATCAGTTAATAACAAAGTGGGGGATATTTCTTCCTTTTGGGTAGGGAGTGGAACTGGTTTCTCCGGAGATGGGGAAAGGGTACAGCCTGACAGGAAATGCAGTGAA
>CBDVDO010000150.1:0-4762 GCA_965372765.1 uncultured Anaerolineales bacterium | reverse complement strand
GCCCAATAATGCGGTAAAGATACCCACTGGTAATTCAAGCGGGGCCATCACAGTGCGAGCCAAGTTATCACCAATTAGGAGTAAAATCGCTCCTATTAACATAGATATTGGGATTAATGTCGAGTGTTTTGCGCCGACCAATTGACGAGAGATATGAGGAGCAATCAATCCAATAAAACCGACAATCCCACTCACAGAAACAGCTGCCGCGGTTGCCAGGCTAGCGCCAATAATGATAAAAAACCGCGATCTTGAGAGGTTTAATCCCAGGGCTTCAGCACTTTCTTCACCAGAAGCCAACGCGTCCAGGGAGCGAGCCATCAACCAAATTACGAGAATTCCAATAAAGGCAATTGGGCTGGCTTGCCACAAATGAGTCCAACTCCGTCCGGAAAAACCACCCATTAACCAGGTGAAAACTGAATGTAAAACTTCATCACTGAAAATCAGCAATAATGAAACAATTGCAGATAACATTGTGCTGAGTGCTGCACCCGCAAGCAGTAAAGCAGTGATAGATCCGTAATTGCTGGTTTCAGCAATCAGGTAAACTAAAAGCACTGCTGCAACTGCCCCGATAAAACCAGCCGCGCCCATTGAAATCGCTGGCCCAGCATCACCCAAGACTACTGCAAGAGTCGCCCCTAAAGCCGCCCCCCCAGAGGCCCCAACGATAAAGGGATCAGCCAGGGGATTGCGGAATAGCCCTTGAAAGGCCACACCAGCAGAAGCTAACGCAGCCCCACAAAGGCTGACAAGCAGCACACGCGCAAAACGAAAATCCCAGACAATTGTACGATGAGTGGCTTTTACCTGTTTTCCAGTTAATGCTGAAAATACTTCAGCAGGGGTGAGCGACACAGCGCCCACCCCTATGCTGAACAAAATACTTAGAACCAAGAGCAATACTAATGCTATCCCCACTATCAATATGAAATTAGATTGTTTTATCTTACTCGCCAAAATAATCCGGGTACAAAACATCCGCAATTGCTTCCAAAGCATCTACAATCCTTGGACCAGATCGCGAAATCATATTTCCGTCAATTAAATAGATCGCTTCGTTTTGAACGGAAGTTAAATCCCCCCAACCTTCGCGAGAGGAAATAACTTCAACTGTAAGCTGGTCACCGTGACTGCTGGGACCAAGGATCACATCTGGGTCTGCCTCAAGTATTTGTTCGGCGCTTACAGCAGGATAATCTTCTTCAATGTCGGCGAAGATGTTGATGCCTCCTGCAATTTGAATAAGTTCACCAAGAAAAGTTTGCAGAGTGGTCGTCATCAGCGGCTCGTGCCAAACTTCAAAGAATACTGTCAGTCGTTCTTCTTCTGGAATCGTTGAGACTACTTCAGCGACTGCATCCATTCGGCTTTGCATATCTGCCACGAGAATTTCTGCACCCTCCTGGTGGTCGGTTACCATCCCCAGCAATTGCAAGGAATCTAAAATTCCTTCCACGCTCGCAGGTTGAATGATAAAAGCATTGATTCCGGCAGATTCCAAAGCTTCAATGATCTCTGCCTGGTAGGTTGAGCCGCCAATTACCAGATCTGGCTCTAAATCAATGATAGTTTCAACACTAATTGAACTTGAAGCGAAACCACCAATGGTAGGTAATGTTTCTACCTCTGCAGGGAAATCACAATATTCCGTGCGCCCTACAACAAGATCACCAGCTCCAATTGCAAATAATGATTCCGTCACAGATGGGGCGAGTGAAACAATTCGTAAAGGTGGAGTGTCAACCACTATTTCACGATCTAAAGAATCAGTGAATTCCTGAGGGATAAACTCCGGCTCCGGCTCTGGTTCTTCTGTGGGGATCAGCGTAGGTTCTGGCTGAACTTGCTCTACTATTTCTGGTTCTGTGGGTGTTGGTTCGGTCGGGGTGACCGTGGGGGCACATGCACTGTGTATCAGTGCTAGTGTGATAAGAATAAAAAATCCTGCTTTAATAGCAGGGTACGGTAAACGTGCATATTTCATGTTCCGACTCCTTTCTCTCGAAGATAATTGGAACCAATATTGAGCGGGCGTCCTGGCTTCCTACAGTGTTTTGTAGGTTACAGTTGCGGGACAGCGCCGGTCTCTCACCGGCTTCGCCTAAGCAAACTTTGTTTGCTTCACCTTCCCATCCGGGGGTGTAAGGTACTCAACATTGATCTCTATTGAATTGTAATTGTGATTATAAGAGTATAATTTTTTCTGTCAAGGGATTATTTATTGAAGATTCAGAAATCTGTTTTTTTTTTTGATATTCCGCAAATACAGTAATCATTTTCTAGAGCTCAGAGAGCATATATGAAAGGCAAGTAAAGAAATGTGAAACTTGAAGAGGAAAAAATATTGCTTTCTATTTGTTCCTGTTTTCATTTGGTCAATGTTCCCTCCATTAACAAAATTCATAATTATCGACTAGGAGGGCTAGTAGTGATCTGTCCAACACAACCCACAGATATAATGTATAACAACTGACATGCTGTCAATGGCTCCAGGAATACACCTGATTTGATGTCAGACGCCAGTATTTTTCATCCCTTGTATTCCCCCATTTAGAGGGCAAACCTAAGCGATTTTTTATCAGATATACAGCTATTTATGGTGTTTTCCGGTTTTATTGCACCGACGTTGCACCAGGAAACGATTGAAACATCCTAAAATACACCCCCACTAGATGCATTTCTTGACTTTTCCCCTCTAAAAAGATACAATCTTTCCACCACGCACCCGTAGCTCAATGGATAGAGCCCTTCGGCTGCCACTTCGCTTCCGCTCAGTGTTCGCTCTGGGTAAACTTCTGACTTCGAATTGGACGGGAGGGATGAAAATCCTTTCCATGGGGGTAAAATCCGTCCATCCTCTCGATGAAATGAACCAGAATTGGTCCATTAAGAGCACAAAATCCATCCTTTCCATCCCAATTGCACCACAGTTGCACCAGAATTGTCCTAAAATTTACCTGGATTGGCAGCTCGATTTCAAATAAATCAGTGGTATCCCCCTACTCAATTCATCCAAAGTTATTACACGCATCATGTGTAATTGGTGAGCAATTGACTCTTAAGCACCCCATATAGGCCGATAGTCACTCAAGGGATGCACATATCTCGTGGCTTTATCATTGAAGGATACAGGCACCAACAATAATAGGTTTGATCATTGATTCCCAGATTTTTGCAGACTTGCCCCACAGTTTTCCCCTGGCTGACACGCTAGTGGACCTCAGCTTCACGCAACTTGGTAATGACCTGCTCCGGTGTATATCGTATGCGCTTTACCATCTTTTCTGCCTCCGGTATGTACTAATCCTAACACTACTTATGGATTAGTTTTTGGGGGGCAGGTCAAATTAGCATCTCAATGATATCACTGAGTGACCAACGCTACAGCCCGGTGAAAAGTTGCATTCAGGACGGTTGTTTTATCAAAGCCAAACTCACTACCACACCCAGCCCGGCAGCTATCGCACCTGCCAGAAAGGTGGCTTGTGGTCCCAAAGCACTCCAGATAAACCCTCCTAAGGCTGCGCCGGCGATTATTCCTGTATCTTCACCTAATCCACCGTAGACTCCCATGGCCATACTTTGCCGCTGCGAAGGTACAGATTCTGATAACAGTCCCAATGAGGCCGGACTGAACATTGCCATTCCCACACTCTGGCCGATAACAAATAGTGTAAGCCAGTGATAGCTATTAGCGAAAGCCATACCCGTCATCGTAATGCCTGAGATCAGCAGGCCAAATACCATGATCTTCTTTTTCCCAGCGCGATCGGCCAGCATTCCCAGCGGTATCCCCAACAGCATCGAGACAAATCCTGCAGTGGCAAAAAGAATACCCACTTGGGTGGCTGTTATACCCCCGACTACCTGGGAAGCCAGAAGAGGCAAAAAGGTACCCAAAATGCCAAATCCCAGAAAGAAAAGGGCTGCCACCAGGCATTGAGGTGCCAGGGGGCGGTAAATGGATATCGCACTTTTAATAGAGGTCTTAGTGGGAAAAGAGGAGGGCGCAGATATCGGTTTTAATACCATCCAGCGAGTCTTCCTCATCCCGATAAACAACACGCCTCCTCCAATCAAGGCAACACCACAGGAGGTAAAGAAGACGAACCGGTATCCCCAGGTGTCCGCGATGAAGCCGCTGGGCAGAGCTCCCAGACTTCTGGATGCAGCTAGTAATACAGCCATGATGGCCATAGAAGCGGCTTTTTTCGATGGCGGCGCAGCAGAACCAATATATCCTCGACCTGGGCCAAAGATAGCAGAACGGGCCAGCCCCCAAAACAAAAAAACAATAAATAGAGATGGAATATCCTGAGTGAGGACAAAGAAAAGTGTTATCAACCCAAAGATTGTGGTCCCCACACTCAGGGGAAGCTTAACCCCTATTTTGTCTGCTACCCAGCCCCAGGATACCTCTCCAAACACCATACCCACCATGGCTGCTGAAAACATCAGCCCCAATATTTTAGGAGAGACACCGATGGATGTCAGGTAAAGGGGCAGAACAGGCCGGATGATGTTTGTGGCAAGAACGCCCAACCCCATAGCCAAAATTACTGTGATGCGATCGTTTTTGATTGGTCTTATCATTATTGCCTAACCACTATCATTACTATCCAATTATTCTCAAGACAGCTTCGCTTCCGCAAACGCTTTACTGCTTCGTATTGGCTATTCCCCACAGTGAGGTTGGCCTTGGTTATCCAGCCCTACATGTCCGGCCAAGGTTTCCTTTATGGGCTTCAGTTGTCTG
>CBDVDO010000149.1:0-4765 GCA_965372765.1 uncultured Anaerolineales bacterium | reverse complement strand
GGTGGTGTGGAACGCGATCACTCTCAGGCTTTTAAAGATGCCTATGGCAGCAGAACAGTGTTAGGCCGAATGGCTTATCCCCATGAGATGAAAGGGGCAGTGGTGTTTTTGGCGTCAGATGCTTCCAGTTACATGACTGGAACGAACCTGGTAGTGGATGGAGGATGGACAGCATGGTAGAAATCTTGGCGCTCATTCCTGCTCGGGGAGGATCCAAAGGATTGCCCCGAAAAAACATAAAATCATTGGGCGGGTATCCGCTAATCGGCTACAGCATAGCTGCAGCGCTTAATGCAAAGTTGGTCAACAGGACAGTTGTGACAACGGATGATCCCGAAATTGGCGATCTGGCAAAGGAATATGGAGCTGAGGTTCCATTTCTCAGGCCGACTGAGTTTGCTCAGGATGATACCCGGGATCTACCGGTTTTTCAGCATGCGCTGAAATGGTTTTCTGAACAGGAAGATTATTATCCAGACATTGTCGTTCAGCTGCGTCCGACCAGTCCCTTCCGACCCCCAGAATTAATTGATGAAGCTATACAGATTCTGCTAAATAACACAAGCGCTACTTCTGTGCGTGGTGTAGTTCCAGCTAAGCAGAATCCATTTAAAATGTGGGTGATTGAACTAGATGGAAATATGGTCCCACTTCTTGAGACAGAATTTGAGGAACCTTTTAATATGCCACGCCAGGAACTTCCTCTAACCTTTTGGCAGACCGGGCATGTTGATGTTATCAAGGCAGAAACGATAATTAATGGATCAATGAGCGGACTAGAGGTTTATGCCTGTCAAATCGATCCGTATTTTTCTATTGACCTGGACGATCTGTTTGATTGGCAGCGGGCTGAGATACGACTGAAATCTATTGGATCTCAGATTGTACTTCCGCCGCCTCAAAAGAATATTTTCCCGGAAGTGGTCTCCCTGGTTGTTCTTGATTTTGATGGTGTTCTGACAGATGACCGTGTGTATGTCGACCAACACGGAGAGGAAACTGTAGCAGCTCATCGGGGTGACGGGATGGGGATATCTCAGCTTAAAAAAGCTGGGATCGAAGTTGTGATCCTTTCTAAAGAAAAGAATCCTGTGGTAAAAGCCAGGGCTGATAAATTAGGGATTCCTGCTTACCAGGGGATAGATGAAAAAGGGAAGGAACTGCAGTCCTTGATGGCAGACAAGGGAGTTTCTTCAGACCAGGTTGTATACCTGGGTAATGATATTAATGACCTGCCTTGTTTCCCGCTGGTGGGATTGGCGGCTGCAGTTGCTGATGCTCATCCCAAAGTGATTGAAAGAGCCCAGCTGGTATTGAACAAAAATGGTGGCTATGGCGCTGTCCGAGAGTTATGCGATTTATTGTTGGAAAATATTAAGGGATTGGAATAAGGGATTTGGAGGACAGGTATATGAAACGGGAAATAAAATTGGGAAATCGGTGGGTTGGTGATGGGCATCCTGTTTATATTATTGCTGAGATTGGGATAAACCATAACGGTGATATGGATGTGGCAAAGCAGCTGATTGATGCATCGGTAGAAGCTGGCTGCGATGCTGTGAAGTTCCAGAAGCGAACTCCGGAATTATGCGTACCCCCTGAGCAGCGCGATAAAATGCGCCACACACCCTGGGGGTATATCAGTTATATGGAATACCGTGAACGAGTAGAGTTTGGACTGGATGAATTCAGCGAAATTGCTGATTATTGCCAGAAAAATTCTATTGATTGGACAGCATCTGCCTGGGATGAACCTTCGGTTGACTTTCTGGAGCAATTTGACCCAGTACTTCATAAAGCGCCTTCTGCTTCTTTAACCGATTCGGCATTATTGAAAAAGATGAGGGAACAAAAACGACCGCTCATGCTTTCTACTGGTATGTCAGAAATGGAACAAATTCAGGCGGCTGTAGAATTAGTTGGGACAGATAATTTGGTCCTTGCCCACTGCACTAGTTCTTATCCCTGCCCCCCGGAAGAGTTGAACTTAAAAATGATCGAAACTCTACGTGAGATGTATCCCTGCCCGATTGGTTATTCTGGACATGAGGTGGGACTTCCCACAACGGTGGCAGCAGTTACCCTCGGAGCATGTGTAATTGAGCGCCATATCACTCTGGACCGGGCGATGTGGGGCTCAGATCAGGCGGCATCTGTAGAACCAGGGGGAATCCGCAAATTAGTGAAGTATATCCGGGTTGTAGAAGAAGCCCTGGGTGATGGTGTAAAAACCGTTTATGAGAGTGAACGCTCAAGTATGGAAAAACTGCGACGGACTGATACCTTGCCCGTGCGAGGACGATATCAAAAAGAGTAATCTGGAAAACCTCAATAAAAGATTCAATAATTCTTTAGCTCTCTTTGATTATGCCCCAGGAAAACGAAAGAATTACGGCCTGAAAACAAATAGCAATCCTGTCTTTGGATAATATGATTGATTTCATTAATAAACTCAAACGGGGTTTTCAACGGCTGCAGCTCTACAGCCGATTGTTTCAACTTAATCGCAAGATTGCAGCTCATACGGCACCAGATATCCAGGGACAGCCAATCATCTTTTTTAATGCTTCAGCGCGACTTGAGGGATTAAATCTAAATGCAGCTTTCTCAATGATAACCAGCTGGGGGATCCAATTGGCTGGGAGACGGGTATATCATTTTTCCTGTCATTCCGGCATGAGCCATTGTGTTCTGGGAGCCGGATTGGGAGATCCAGAAGCTCTGCCTCCCTGCCAGAAGTGTATCAAAGATACCAATTGGTTTAACGCCTCTGCTCCGACAATTTGGTTTGATTACCAGGAAGACCCTGAACTTAAGATCCAGCTTAACAACAAAAGTGTTTCTGAATTAGAAGAGATCAATTATAAAGGTCGTCCACTGGGTCAATTGGTTTTGCCCAGTTTGCGCTGGATTCTCAGACGGCATCATCTAATTGACGATAAGACAACCAGATACCTTTATTGTGAGTTTATTCTTTCTGCCCATAATATTGCAGAAAGATTTTCACAATTCATCGGAGAGATTGACCCGGAGACGGTAGTTGTCTTTAACGGTTTGCAGTATCCTGAAGCAACTGTCCGCTGGGTTGCCAAACAAGGAGATATACGGGTCATCACACATGAGGTGAATATGCAGCCGTTCTCAGCATTTTTCACTGATGGGCAGGCAACGATATATCCCCTGGATATCCCAGAGAGTTTTGTCCTCAGCGAAGAGCAAAACCGGGTTCTCGATCAATATTTGCAGCTGCGTTTTAAGGGAGATTTCAAGATGGCAGGGATCAAGTTCTGGTCAGCAATGGACCAACTGCCCCCTGATTTTTTGTCGTTTGCGGAAGGATTTGAGGGGCTGGTACCGGTCTTCACTAATGTGATCTTTGATACCAGCCAGGTGCACGCCAATTCGATATTTCCCCAGATGTTTGCCTGGCTGGATCTGGTCAGAGAAACGGCAGAAAAACACCCAAAGATTTTGTTTGTAATCAGAGCACACCCGGATGAAATGAGGAAGGGAAAAAGCAGTCAGGAAAGTGTGGTTTCCTGGGCAGAAGATCAAGAACTTGAGAACCTGCCTAATGTGATGTTAATCGGACCTGATGAAACATTAAGTTCGTACGAACTCATCCAGCGCTCAAAGTTCACCATGGTCTATAACTCGTCAATTGGATTGGAAGCCACCTTACTCGGCGTACCTGTTTTATGTGCTGGAAAAGCCCGCTACACTCAATATCCAACGGTGTTTTATCCTGATTCTTTAACTGAGTATAAAGACCTGTTGACATCGTTCCTGGTTGCGGATGAAATTCATCTGCCAGCCCACTTATCTGAGAATGGACGCAGGTTTTTGTTTTACCAGCTTTACCGGGCTTCCCTGCCATTTGGTGAATTCCTTCTTGACCATGGCACTCCTGGTTATGTCCAGCTGAGGCGATTTTCCTGGAAGAAACTTCTCCCTGGGGGTTCAGCAGTTGTGGATTGTGTAGTTAGTGGAATCCTGAACGGAGATGAATTTATTTTGGAGACAGACCATATTGTGTGGTCCTGAAACGATTTCCCTGGAGCGTACTTAATCCAGAACATCCCCCAACAATCCAGACAATCGCAGATGGTATACTTCAAAAATAAAGAGTAGGTCATGAAGGGCAGGTTTGAAAAATAAGAGATATACAAAAGACATAGGTTAAGTCGTGATAACAACCCAATTTATTACTGAGTTATTTCCGATTAATGATTTGGAATAATACTTCCTCCGGACAAAATCTGTGTTGAGCTGTCCGTTTACAAATTTTACTCAATAGATAATATTTATCGACTATAAAAGTTAATAACATGATCTTGAAAATAAAAAATTTCGCAAAACATCTTTTCTTAAAAAGTCCTTTTCTTATCCATTTATTCTTGCGAAGACGGTTTAATGTTGAATTAAAGTTAATTGCAGGTAAACATAAAAATAAAAACCTTCATCCTAGTATCATACATTTTTCTCTTAATAAAGCAGCTACCCAGTATACAAAAAAAATTCTTCGTGAGTGTGTAATTGAGAATGGGATGGTTCCCGTTCATATCAATGAGTATGCGTTTTATACGAAGTTTCCCTATCTAACCGGGTTAAGTACTGACAAAATGGTGGAATTCAGCCATATTTTTAAACCTGACGGATATTTTTACAGTGCTTTTGGTGGTTTCGTTCCGGGAATTTCTGAATTGGATAAATATAAGGTGATCCTCATGGTGAGAGATCCGAGAGATATCCTGGTTTCCTGGTA
>CBDVDO010000148.1:0-4772 GCA_965372765.1 uncultured Anaerolineales bacterium | reverse complement strand
CGTAATTTTTCCCAGGCACTCGAGACCAATTCTCGAAGTTCCTGGTGATCCGATTTCTGTAAAAGGTCCACAGCCCGGGGAAAGTAGGCATATTCCAGGTACCTTCTGAGATCAACAAAGTCTTCAAAATAGGCGGAATCCTGCTGAATTGCATAACACAGGCTGGCGTCAACCGCGGGTGTAAATGAATACGGCAGCGGACGAATACCCAATCGCGGCCGGACATCCACCAGCCCCAGGGCCTTGGCAACGCTCACTTGTTCTCTTAATTTAGAGGTACTTAAACCGAGTTCTGTGCTGAGATCTTTCAGCGCAGGGAATTTTTCATGCTCAGTCTCTGAGTATCGAAGGAGATAGGTGAAGAATTCTGAATGATCCATATTCGCCCCTGATATGATTAATGCGATCAATAAGATTAATCCAATTATATTTTAACATTCTCGTTCTCCACCGTCAAGCACTTACGCGAAATAAAGGAACCCGGAGTTTCTTAAAACTCCGGGTTCCTGTTATTAAGAAATTTGATCCGTAACCCTTAGAGGATTACGGATCGATAATCTTCCGTTGACCTTTTTCTTATTTATTCAGTCTTTCTGCAGCTCATGGACCGCTGAGACAAACAGCGCTGCGCCCTGAGTCAAAGCCTGCTCATCAAAATTAAATTCCGGTTGATGGTGTTTGGCATCGAGTCCCTTTTCGGAATTAGCTGACCCAAGCAGGCAGTAGCATCCAGGTATATCTTGCATCATATACGCCATGTCTTCAGATGCCATCGTCCGGTATCCCTGATCAATGATCGCCTGCGGAAATAGTTCACCCGCAGTTCGGCGCAGAACTGAGGCAATCTTTGGGTCATTGTTAACTGCCGGAGAAATATCCTCGATTGTTATCCTGGCGCGGCACAAGTATGCGGCAGCTGTACCTTCAACAACCTCGTGGAAACGTTTGAGTAATAAATCCCTGGTTTCCTTAGTAAAGGACCGGATTGTGCCGCCAAGGGTGACCTGTTCGGGGATCACATTATGGGCTTCTCCCCCATGGATCGTACTGACCGTGATTACGCCGCTGTCCAGCGGTGGTATCTCCCGGGATACTACAGATTGAAGCGCATTGATGATTCCGGCTGCCGCGACAATTGGATCTACAGCTTCATGAGGCATTCCACCGTGTCCGCCTTTTCCTGTTATCAGTACCTGGAAGGTCTCTGAGGCAGACATCATCGGCCCATCTGTTATCCCTATCCAACCCAAAGGTTTTTCATTCCAGAGATGCAGGGCAAGAGCAACCTCTGGAACCGGATCGCTTAAAATCCCTTCCTTGACCATCGCCAAGGCGCCGCCTAAACCCTCTTCTGCCGGTTGAAACACAAATTTTATCGTTCCAGGAAGATTTTCGCGTCCCTCATGCAGCAACCGCGCAGTTGTCAAGCCGATCGCCAGGTGACCATCATGCCCACAGGCATGCATTAATCCTTCATTTTCAGAGGAGTAATCCACCCCGGTATTTTCTATTACCGGCAGAGCATCCATATCAAAACGCAGCAAAATCACTCTACCGGGTTTTCCTCCCTGCAGGGTTCCAACAACACCAGTTCCGGCGACTCCAGCTTGAATCACCATATCTTCCAAATTGGAAAGCTCTCTAACAATTATTTCTGCTGTTCGGTGTTCCTGAAATCCCAGCTCAGGGTGACGGTGAAAATCCCGCCTCAAATCCCGGGTATAAGGAAATAATTCTTCAGTCTGGGAAAGTATAGAGGTCATGAGTGAATTCGCTCTACCTCATCGGGATCAAAATCCTGGATGCCAGCCTCCCCCAAATCAACAGAAATCTTCTGGCTAAGCGGATTAAGGCGAATGACCTTGCCATCTCCTCGAGGGGTAGATACCATTTTCCCTCGTTTTGGCAAGGTCTTTTTTGCTTCTACATATTGCTCATACTCATACATCAAACAGCAACGAAGTCGGCCGCACATACCGGTGATCTCTGTTGGAGCCAGGGAGATTCCTTGTTCCTTGGCCATTTTGATCGAAATAGGGATAAATTCCGTCATGAATTCAGTGCAGCAGCGAATTTCTCTCCCACAAGCGCCCATCCCGCCAATGATCTTAGCTGTGTCTCTGGGTCCAATTCTCCGCAGCTCTATATTGGTTTTGGGGTATTTTTTCTTTATTTTTGACAGGAATCCATCAAAATCCGGATCGCCTTTTTCTTCATAACAATAGAGGAAAACCAAATTTTCGCCTTCCAGGCTGTATTCCGCTGAAACTAACTTTACCCCGCTTAAATTTTCCCCAAGCGCGATTTCACGGGAAGTTTCCAGAACACTCTGTTCCTTTTTCTCCCATACCTGCCTCATGACCAGATCACGCGAGGAAGCAATACGCAAAATGGGTTTCCACTTTCTGTTTTCTTTACTACCTTTGGCTTCCAAAAAGGATACTACCTGCCCTAATTGCTGACCCCGGCTGGTTTCAACAATTACATAATCCCTCTCCTGGATTTCAGGACAGACTGAAGCGTTAAAATGATATGTTTTTCCACCACCGTGGAATCGGATACCAACTATAAGAGCCATCATGTGCCTATTTTACCTTATTAATCACAGGAAGCGGGTTCCTTGGAGAATACCAATTCTTCCAGCTGAAAAAGAAAAGAGCGGGTGGCAAATCCCACCCGCTCGGAGACTATTAAATCACCAACAGGATATTAACTTCCTTTTATTGCCAGAATGCTGACCTGGGCTGCTATCTTTTCAGCAATTTCGATCAGCGATAATGATACCGGTGACTCTGGATGAGAAATGACGACCGGGATTCCATTATCTCCGCCCTTGCGGACTTCGGGATCAATTGGAATTGATCCAAGATACTGTACCCCTGCCATGGCCGCTAATTTTTCTCCCCCGCCGGCACCAAAGATGTCTATCTTTTCACCTGACGGCGTTTCCAGGTAACTCATATTTTCAATGACTCCCAAAATGGGTATTTTTAGTTCCTGGAACATATTAATCGCTCGCAAGGCATCATCGAGAGAAACCTGCTGGGGCAGAGTCACTATGACACCTCCCTGCAGTTCCAGGGTCTGGGATAAACTGAGCTGAACATCTCCCGTTCCGGGAGGAAGATCAACCACAAGATAATCCAATTCTCCCCAATCCACATCTTGAACAAATTGCTTTATTGCGGAATGAAGCATTGGTCCACGCCAGATGAGCGCTTGTTCAGGTCTTACCATAAACCCGATTGACATTACTTTAACGGAGTGCCCTTCCCCAGGCAGAATCTTTTCATCTTTAGCCCCACCGAGTTGGTCCACACCCATCATGGTAGGAATATTGGGTCCGTAAATATCTGCATCCAATAATCCAACTTTCGCTCCTTTCTGAGCCAGGAAAACCGCAAGATTAACAGCGACAGTGCTTTTCCCCACTCCGCCTTTACCGGAAGCAATTGCAATCACGTTTTTTATGTTGGAATGCTCTGATTTATTCTGACCAACGGGTACTTTTGCCCCCATTTCGATATTAACTTCAGTCACACCCTCTATCGCCTGGACTGCTGCCAAGGCACTGGCTTTGATTTCTTTTTTAAAAGGACATGCGGGAGTTGTGAGATTAACCGTGAAGTTTACTTTCGTGCCGTCAATCTCTACATTATCAATCATGCCTAAACTGACCAGATCCTTTCCAATTTCAGGATCCAGGACTTCGCCCAGGGCGGTTAACACTAGTTCACGGGTTATTTCTTTTGAGGCCATATTCATCCATCCTGTATTAATAAATTCAATAATCCAACCCTCATTTTAGCATGAATGTCCCTTGAAATTCTCAATTTTGTATTAGAAAAAATTCTCAGCCATGATATTATCGGAGAGGGCGAGATACTGCAGGAGAATCAGCCGGGATACAGGGAATATTTATCTCAAGTGGGGTCCGGGTTGAATCCGGGGCTGCAGTGAATCCAGGGAAAACAGACTGACAATATTTACAACATACAATATAATGTAAAGGTATACTAAAAAGCCACAAAAGTAACCGGGGAGAAAATCCCAGATCCTCAAAAAAGTTTAATCGTACCAGAAGAGAATTTATCGTATGGCAGATGGCGAACAAATTACCCCGGAACAGCGCGAAGTTGAGCTAGTTCCACACAATCCAGAATGGTCTCATTTAGCAGATGAAGAAGCTAAACGAATCATGGAGCAACTTTCGATCCCGGTAATCGGCATCTACCATATCGGCAGCACTTCAGTCCCTGGAATTAAAGCAAAACCCATCCTCGATTTCGTCATAGAAGTGGAAAATTTAGACGCCTTTATCCAATCAGCTGAAGTACTGGAAGAACTGAATTATGTATCCAAGGGCGAATACGGCATCCCCGGAAGACAGTTCTTCACTAAAGACATCGATGGCGAACGCAGCCATCACCTGCATGTTTTTCAGCAAGGCCACCCGGATATTGAAAGGCACCTGGTATTCCGGGATTTTCTCCGCGCCAATCCAGAAGCTGCCCATGAGTATGAAATAATAAAAGAAAAACTTGCCAAACGTTTCCCCAAGGAAAGCGGCAGTTATACAGAGGCGAAATCTGATTTCATCCTTTCCATGGATGAAGTAGCCCGTTACTGGCTGGAAAAAAAACGGCTTTAAGAGTGAACCGCCAGATTCTGGATCCTGAACAACCTCACTAACACAATACCCCATCTTGAACAGCTTTTTCCTGGCTCATCGTCCGGGAATTTTTTATTTAAACGACCTCCGAGGTCGCCAT
>CBDVDO010000147.1:0-4781 GCA_965372765.1 uncultured Anaerolineales bacterium | reverse complement strand
CTTCATTATAACCGCACCTGCATCGACGTTCAGAGTAAACCAACCCGGTAGGGACCGGGTCCTAAAAAATGCGGTTGGAAAACTATTTCCTGGCCTCAATTGTCGCGGACTGGACATATTCCTCGAGGGGAATCTCCGTCTCCCATTCGCGGATAAATTCGCGGCTTTCATCTTTCGGTTCAATTTTGATCTCAATGAAACCGCAATCAGCAAGTATGCTCTCTAGATCTGATATAGTTGACGCTCCTGACACACAAGCTGAATACAGCTTAAGGTCATTTTTGATTTCTTCCGGCAGTTCAGCTGTAGCAACAACATCAGAGATGGCCAATCGTCCTCCGGGCTTCAGGGTCCTGTACGCCTCACGAAAGACAGCTGGTTTATCCGTTGAGAGATTGATCACACAATTGGAAATGATGACATCCCCAATCCCATCAGCTACAGGAAGGTGTTCTATTTCGCCAAGGCGGAATTCAACATTATCATAAGAACCCTTGCGGGCATTCTCGCGCGCTTTTGAAATCATATCGGGCGTCATATCAACCCCGATAACCTTGCCTTTTTCACCTACTTGCCTGGCTGCGAGAAAACTGTCAAATCCAGCTCCGCTTCCCAGATCAAGAACTGTTTCCCCTGGTTGAAGAGCAGCTATGGCCTGGGGATTTCCACAACCGAGCCCCATATTCGCCCCCTCGGGCACGCTGGTTAATTCATCGTCTGAATATCCCATTTGGGAAGAATGCTTATTTTGAACCCTAATCAAATCAACCATCTCTGTATCGCTACAATCTGAAGATGGTCCGCAGCAACCCGCGTCCCCCTGGCGGGCAATATTCCCATATCTTTCCCTGACTGATTCCTGGATTAAATCATCCTTTGCGCTGTTCATATCTATCCTCCCCGAAACGGGTAAAACGAATTTTGAGTTTGACGTCAGCTCATTATAATATTAAATTGAATCTGTGTATATTTGGGAACCTGGCAATTTAGAACTTCTTTTGATATCTGTGACAGTACGGCTGCTGGTTTTTCTTCAGGTAATAGTCCTGGTGGTACTCTTCTGCTGTCCAGAAGGTCTCCGCTGGAATCAGTCGAGTCACCACCTCATAGCCTTTGGACTTTAGAATTTCAATTAGCTCCCTGGTTATTTCTTTCTCATCCTCATTAGAATAAAACACTGCCGATAAATATTGCGCGCCGATATCAGGCCCTTGGCCGTTGGCCTGAGTGGGATCATGAATCTCAAAGAAAAATTTAGTTAGTTCCTCATAAGACACTTGATCTGGATCATAAGTGATTTCAACTGCTTCCAGGTGACCGGTAGTTCCGCTAAGGACATCCTGGTAAGTGGGGCTTTCCTTTAATCCGCCCATATAACCCGAGATGGCGGTAATGACTCCTTCCTTTCTCTGAAAGAGATGCTCAACGCCCCAGAAACAGCCGCCAGCAAAGTAAGCTTTTTTGTTTCCCATAGTTTATTTCTCCGGAACAAACACCAGGGAAACTGAATTGACACAATGCCTGGTATTCTTCGGGGTGTGTTCTTCCCCTTCAAAGACATGACCCAGGTGCCCTCCGCAATTGGCACACAAAATCTCAGTACGTCTGCCATCACTATCCGGCTCTCTTATCACCGCTCCTTCGATTTCATCATCAAAGCTCGGCCATCCGCAGCCAGACTTAAATTTATCTTCCGCCCGGTAAAGCAGGGCATTGCACCCTTTGCAGCGATAAGCCCCCTTTTCATAGAAATTATCGTATTTCCCGCTGAAGGGCGCTTCCGTCCCTTTATGGAGGATAATCCTTTCTTCTTCCAGTGAAAGCGTGTTAGGGATCTTCTTGTTCATAACTAATTCCTCCTCAGGGGAAAAAATCAACCATTCAAAAGCGGTAAACGACTATACCTGTTTAAGATTGCTGTTCCTAAACTTTGATCCATTGTAACCCTGTATTTGGGATACTGCCTCCATTTCCCAACGGGTCAAATGTGTTTTACTTTAAGAACTTGTTCAATAACTTCCAAAGCGTTTTTAACCCCTTCTTCTGCCCTGATCTTCTGCCCGAGTTCGGCTGCATTATTCCGTATCTGGGCGTTACCCGTACCAAGCTGAATGGCTTGTTTTAAACGCTCAACAGTCAAATCTTTTTGTCGGATGGGGTTGGGTCCCGCGCCCAGCGCTGCGATTCGTTCTCCCCAATAATATTGGTCAAACAAAAAAGGAACCGCGCAGCATGGAACGCCGGCACGCAGCCCATCTCCTGTTGTCCCTGATCCTCCATGATGAATCACCATCGCCATCCGGGGGAATAACCAGCTGTAGGGGGCATATTCTAATTTATAGACGTTGTCAGGAAGCGGTTGATTACCCAATCCTCCCCATCCCATGTGTAAAATTCCGCGCTCCCCGCTTTGACCCAGTGCTTTCAGAATGATTTGTGTTGTTTGATCTGGATTGTTGACCGGCATGCTGCCAAAGCCGATAAATACTGGCGGGGGTCCGGCGTTTATAAAATCCTCAAGATCAGCCGGAGGCTGCCATTTTTGCCCCTCAGAGAACCAATACCCGGTGATATGAATGTGTTCATTCCAGTCCGCTGGCCGCGGTACAACGGAGGGACTGAATCCGTTCAGGATTGGTATTTGCTTTGTTCCCAATTGATCAAAATATCCTTTTATCGGCAGCGAGGGCAGATTAAGCGTTTGTTTCCGCCAGCGATTGATCACACCGCGGTACATGAACCAAACCAACTGCTCGCCAAGGGTATAGGTCATTTTGTTGTAGCCCGGCAAAGGTATTTTAGGAAAAGCCATAAAGGGGAAGTCCCCGGTCCGTGCCATGGGTACAACCGCCGCCGCGACCATTGGAAAATCGAATTTCTCTGCCAGATCAAAACCATATAATCCACCCGGCAATTGGTTGATGAGCAGGTCGGTTTCCCCCAGGATCGGAGCGGATAAATCCCGGGCGTACCCCTCTGCCAGGGAGCTGAACGACTGGACAAGCTTGAACATGTTAGGTCCGGCGCTGGCGACCAGGGCCTGTGGATTTCCCTGTATCGGATGAAAGTCAAGGCCGTGTTCAGCGATCAGGGAAGCAAAACTTTCATAGGTTATGAAGCGGACCTGATGACCCGCTCGGAATAACCCTGAACCCAGCGCGGCAAAAGGTTGAACGTCTCCCCTGGATCCTAAAGCAAGAATTGTGATGTGCATAAAAAATTATCCGGCTGGCTTTTTGTTAATTCTTCCCGGTGTGCCTGTGGATCTGCTCCAAAGGCAACCTGGCCAGTATCGTTTCCTTCTTGATATATACTTTTCACATCCGACCGTTGTTCAGAATTGATTAACTATATTTTCATTCATCTTTTCCCGAAGACAGAGTACTTTGCATACTTCTTTTATGACAATACTTGACTGACGAGCAGGGCGATTAATGTGTTAAGGAAAACTGCCGAATAATAGTATTTACCAATTCCTATTGGTCTCGGCTCCCCCCTTTCCTCAATGACAACAAAATCAAGCCAGCCCTGGGTCCATTTATTAGTTTTTACTCGGTATACCAGATGAACCAGAAGACTCAGGAAAAAAAAGGTTCCTGAAAAAACAATCGTCTTAAGCGGGCCAAATAAGAATAGATGCCCCGCCAAAAATCCCAGTATCATAAATACTTTAAAGATTTTATACCACTTGGGCTGTAAGGTATGCGACTTAATAAAATTCAGGTCATCCTTGATTTCTTTCAGTAATTTAACCACAAGAATCTTCTCCATTCATCCCTAAAGAAATACCACCAATCCGGCGATGATCAATCCGCCTGCGATTGAAAGGGCCGTCCCAATCAAAAATGCCCTGAAATGAAATCCGTAATCTTTATATTCCTGCATACCTTCCGTGCCGGGGATAACTAAAAAACTGGGGGTGATGAAGCAAAACAACAGCCAATCCAGCAGCAGCAAATCAACAAGATTAAAGAGGAAGGCCACGCCAAAGGCATTTATAAAGAGCGTGAAAAAAGAGATCATTTCGCCACTCTCGCGTTTTAAAATCAACGTTGAAATAAAAGGTACCGCCAATAGAATCAGCAGGAAAGGAATTCCAGTGATCAGCGATTGGCCCTTTTCCCGGTCCGTTTTGGGCGGGACCACAGCCTGGATTTCGTCCGGATAATCCTGCAGGAACAACCTGGGATTTAAACGCAAAATGCCAATAATGGTAATGGACGCAAGAAAAGATAACAAGGCGCCATCTAGCAGGATTTTATTAATGTTAATCATTATCTAGTTTCCACCAAGTATTGTGTTTGAGGTTGACCAGACCTCCGAGGTTGTAGGGACCTCCGAGGTCGTGGGGACCTCGGGGTTAAATTTTCTCCCGATCCTCATCCCAAGATCAAAAAGCTGATTACACTGGCTACGTATCCAATCAATCCAATAACAAGAGCGATGGAGGCTTGATGGTAACGTTCTGTGCGGAAGTTCCTTTGTTCAATCAATTTAATCAGCGATTGGTCCAGGCTTTTTGATCTCGATCGGGTACACCAGTTTAACCGCAGCGGACCTGCCATTAAGATCAGGGCAGAGAGCAGCACAAAACCCAATCCAAAAGCAATCGAGAGGCGGGCAAACAAGCTGGACTCGGCAATCTTCGCTCCGGAAAATCCGGTGATGGTCAGGGTGATGGTTATTAAACTCAATAACATCTGGGCCCGGTTCTGGATGACATTAAACGAGTCTGTCAGCTGGGCAAATAGCTTTTCCGCCTGGTTTTCTCCGTAGATAGT
>CBDVDO010000146.1:0-4791 GCA_965372765.1 uncultured Anaerolineales bacterium | reverse complement strand
AGCCTCAGTCTTATTATTATTCCGGGAGTTCTGGGCGAAACCAATACTAATTAAAAGACCATGATAGAAGCAATAAAAGAAATGTTAATTAGCAATCCAGTATTGCTATTATTCATGGTACTGGCAATCGGTTTTCTGATCGGTGGAATCCGTTTCGGCAATTTCCAACTAGGGTCTGTAGCAGGTGTATTGATTGCTGGCCTGCTGTTTGGCCATTTGGGATTCGAAGGCAATCCCGCCATACAGTCCTTTGGTTTTGTCCTTTTTATGATCTCCGTGGGATACCAGGCAGGACCCAGATTCATACAGGCATTAAAAAAGGACGGGCGACGCTACCTGGTAATCGCAGTGATTGTTTCCGTGAGTGGATTCGGGCTGGCCTTAATTGCTGCAAGGATTCTGGATTTTGAACCGGGTATATCTGCTGGACTTCTTGCCGGAAGTCTCACATCGACACCTACGCTGGCAGCGGCAGATGCAACAGTCCAATCAACAGATTTTGCCATACCGGACGGCATGGACGTTGAGGACATACGTACCAATATCAATAGCGCCTATGCGATTACTTACATATTTGGCCTGGTCGGATTGATCCTGGTCATTCGCCTGCTCCCCGGAATGCTAAAGATCAACCTGGCCGAGGAGGCGATCAAACTGGAGAGGGAAGATTCGGAAGGCGGACCGAAATCTGTTTTCTCACCCAGTGATATCGTCGTACGAGCCTTCAGGCTGGAGTCGGAAGAGTATACCGGACGAACGCTGGATGAATTATACAAGGCTACTCCCTATCAGTTCACAATTCAAAAGATCCGGCGCGGCGGTGAGCTGATGGTGCCAACCCTGGATACAGAACTGCAGATCGGTGATCTCATTTCCATCGTGGGTGTTGTAACACCGGAAGTCTTTGAAAAAATTGGTGGCAAAATAATTGGGGCCCCTGCACGCGACAGAGAGCTCCTGCAATACAATCCCGAGACTAATAAGATTTGTGTAACACGGAAGTATAAGGGCGGGCTTACACTCGGGGACCTGAATATTGCGGTTGATCACGCATCATTTGTCTCCCGTATTACCCGCTTGGGTGTGAATATCGAAGTGTCTCCTTCCACCCCGATTGAGCGGGGTGATGTGCTGCATGTTACCGGGCCTGCTGCGGGACATGAACACCTGGGAGACAGACTTGGCCACCTGGAGCGGGAAATTGAAAAAACAGATCTGAGTACCTTTTCCTGGGCGATCGTATTTGGCATATTATTGGGGGCACTGTCAATTAAAGTTGCCGGTGTGGATATAGGACTGGGAAGTGCCGGGGGATTACTGGTCCTGGGACTGCTCATCGGTTACCTTCATTCAATATTCCCAGTATTTGGCCGTGTGCCCGATGCAGCCCACTGGATCTTCACTGAAATGGGACTCTTGCTATTCATGGCTGGAGTAGGCCTTCGAGGTGGGTCCGGACTTGTTGAAACACTTGTAAGCAGCGGACTCGCGCTGGTACTGATAGGTATTGCCGTTACTCTGGTGCCCCTGACCCTTGCCTATATCTTCGGTCGGAGGGTGCAGAAAATGAATCCTTTGATGTTGCTTGGTACCATCACGGGAGCCATGACAAGTGGTGGTGCCTTGAGTGTAATTAACGCACAATCTAACAGTAGCATAGCAAACATAGGATATACCGGTTCCTATGCCTTTGCCAATGTGCTTTTGACAGTGGCAGGAGCGGTGATCGCCCTGCTTTGACAGGGCATGAGGACAGCAGTTTAGGCTAAGGTTTTATAGGGTTTACAATGGTAGTTTAGGTTTAGGTTGGTTTTCCTTGCCGGCAGGAGGACTCTCCAGCCGGCAAGGATATTAAATTATCAACTAATGTCAGTATTAAAAAAGAATATTGTTATTGGTCAACTTTTGATCGTTTTCTTAGGTGTAATCTTCGGGGCGGAAAAGGCCTGTGGGCAGATGACTGATTCCACAAGGGTATTCATCAGCTCAGAAACCAGGATGGATTCACTGTATATGGATACTACCAAGATCATCGAAGATGCTGCCCTTGATATAGCACAGGACCGCGGGCTATTTATTGTAACACCAGACCGGCAGATGCAGCTGAGGATACTGGGCTCGGTCCGATACCTGGTTGTCTATGATGATACTGACGTGCCGTCTAAAAACAGCTTGAGCACCTACCAGATTGAGGTTGGGGATGAATCCCAGCGTATACCTAATTATTATAATGGGCTAAGTCAGAGTCGACTGGGCTTTGAAGTTACCAGGAAGACAGATAAGGGAAATGTCTTTGTGCGACTTGAAACTGACTTCGTCGGCATCAACGGATACCGGATACGGCATGCCTATGGACAGTACCAGAAATTTTTGTTTGGTCAAACCTGGAGCCTGTTTTCACAGATTACATCCCTCCCGGCCACCGTCGGATTTGGCGGACCGACCGGGTCCATATCCGTCAGGACCCCCCAGGTCAGGTTTACCTCCCGGAATATTTTCCCGGCTTCCACACTTTCATTGGGACTGGAGTATTTCAAACCAGATATTTTTGTTCCGGATTCGATTACGGCAAAATCTTTTCAGCTCATCCCTGACATCACTGCAAGGATAGTAAAAACAGTGAATTGGGGGTCATTCCAGCTGTCGGGTATTATTCCTATCCTTTCCGGTAAGTCTGAAGAAGGCGAGTATGTATTTCGACCGGGATGGGGGGTCTCCTTCTCCACGGTGATCAATTCCTGGGCTAGCGGCAAGTGGTACCTCCACGCTGCAGGAGGACAGGCGATTACCAGGTTTTTCAATGATTTGAGCGGTCATGGCCTGGATCTCATTTTTAATCCGGAAACGCAGAAATCTCACTTACCTTTTACTTTTGGGACCTATGGTACCTACGAACATCACTGGACGGACAAGGTATTTTCCAATTTTACTTATGGCCTGCTTATCCTTCAAAATGAGGACTTCACCCCGGATGACCTATATCATCGTGGGAATAATTTCCGCTTAAATACCTTCTGGTCAATCGTAGAGGGATCACGATTGGGATTTGAGTTTATCCATGCCTTCCGGAGAAACAAAGACGGTGCGATAGGTAGAGTAAACAGAATCAATCTTCTGTTCTATTATGATTTCTAAAGCAAATGTAACTGGTACAGGTTAAATTTATATTTGGTTCAATTATGGAATACTTTACTACACAATATTTGATCTGGGCGATTTTGCTGGGTGCGATCAGTGCTTTCTCGCTGCCATTGGGTTCATTGGTGGGATTGCGGACGAAGCTCCGACCCAATACAATCTCCATGCTTGCTGCTTTTGGGGCTGGCGCACTTATTGCGGCATTGGCTGTAGAGCTGGTAGCCCCAACCGTCTTTGCTCTGGGAGCAGACCATGGAGAATCACACCCCGGAGATCCTAAAGCCCATTTTTACGCTCTTATTGCCGGCGCTGTTGTGGGGGGATGCCTATTCGTCGTGCTAGACCGGATCGTGAATGCTCACGGTGGATTTCTGCGAAGAACCTCCAGAACGATTGCCTATTTTACAGCTCGCAAGCATGACCGGCAAATTCAAATGCTGGAAGAGCTTGCACCATTTCCTATGCTCAGGGATCTCTCTCCGGAACATATTAATTCACTCATATCAGTGATTCGTCCGGAGAAGTTTGATCCGGGTCAGATTATTTTCAGGGAAGGGGACACTGGCACAAAGCTCTTTCTTCTTATAGAGGGCAAGGCTGCAGTGACCAACAGCAAAGGTTTAAAGAGTTATCTCAATGCAGGGAATGTGGCCGGGTTGATAGCTCTCATCATGGAGATTCCTCATCCAGGCACCCTGACCTGTCGTGAGACGATCACCGCCTACACGATCTCAAAGGTCGACTTTGATCAATTGCGGAAAATATACCCGGAGTTCGATAAGGCTGCGAGGGAATTAACTACCCGGCACCTGGAGTATATCGAAAATCTGGTTGCTACACACAATGAGCGTACCAAAGAGTGGATACAAGAGGCCGGCCAAGCCCTCAAAACCGGTGCCCAGCTACCTGATGCCTCTGATTTGCAGAAAGCCAGAGAGGAGCATAAGGGAGCCCCGCTGGCCATTTGGCTTGGAATTCTGCTTGACGGGATTCCTGAAAGCATTGTCATCGGCTCCGGCCTGTTAATATTACTTCAGGCCAAGGTACAACAGATAGGATCGCTCAGCTTCGGCGATGTGATCCCCTTTACGCTGATTGCAGGATTGTTCCTGTCCAATTTTCCTGAGGCCCTGGCCAGTTCGGCAAATATGCGCATGCAAGGCATGGGGAAACGGCACATCTTTCTACTGTGGTTTTCACTGATGGTGATTACAGCAGCAGGAGCCGGAGGCGGATTCCTGCTGGCAGATACTATCAGTGGCGTATGGTTGAGCTTTACTGAAGGATTGGCGGCCGGGGCTATGCTGACCATGATTGCTGCTGCCATGATTCCTGAAGCTGTACATATGGGAAAAGCTAATTCCGTAGGGCTAAGTACACTCGCGGGATTTCTGGCGGCTATTGCGTTTAAACTACTTGAATAGGATCATGATTCAGATAATTCATGCTTTTTTAGGAAAATTCCTGTAATCAGTTTAGAGTTAGGAAACAATGAAAATCAAAATTGATTAACCTATGAGAACAAACATAAAAATGATTGGGATTGGGATTTGTATGTTATGCTTTCTTCAAGTTCCCATGTCTGCTCAGGACCCAGAGCGCAAAATTGATCACCCTCTTGAGGATAGTATAATTAAGGGTCGGACATCTTTT
>CBDVDO010000145.1:0-4831 GCA_965372765.1 uncultured Anaerolineales bacterium | reverse complement strand
TCACCAAAAATCGCCTGGAAATGACCTATATAGATAAGGACACCGCGCTTCCCGAGCAATTTTCCACTGATAAGGAAGCCACCCTCTCTAAATTACTGGATATGGCTGCTCTTTTTTCAGATGGTTTCTCTATTCATTGTGAGACGACGAGTACGTTTGCTGCCATCCCCGGCGTGATCCGTCAGGACAATGCCGTCGCGCCGCGCCAATTACTTGGTAACCTCGAAAAGTTAGCAATTGCTATTCATGATCTTTATAATCAAAGGCAGCTTGAACGCAATCCTGATCAACCTCTTGCCTATCCAGATTTTCCTGATCTGCCAGACACATTAAAATATTCCAACTTGCGCCAAGCTCGCGGCATTGCAAAAAAGCTGGAACTTATGGGGTGGGAAATTCGGCCGGAAGAATCAGGGGAAGAAGTTATTACGGAAATACCTGATGACATTGTGGAGACACTTGCTGTATTCGAACATGATGAATGGATGGAGGAACGATTAGGTTATGGTTGGATTTTCGGTGAAATCAAGGATACTGAAAAGAAAATAAGTCCCTACCTGGTGCCTTATGATGAACTCAACGAGGAGGTCAAAAACCTTGACCGCGATACAATCCGAAACATACCTGCCCTGCTCGGCAAGATCGGTCTGGCGGCGTATGTGAAGAAGAAAGGTGGATCTTCTCCGGAAAGCAGTCAAATTAATGCCAGGAGATTGCCTGAATCATATAAGGACTGAACAAATCAGCCTCTGGAACTTATGGACAATATTTGTAAAACACGCGGATCTTAACCAAAGTCCTTTACTGAAGGTCCTGAGGGGAAGATCTGGTAAATTAATTGGCAGACCTTCATAAAGTTATTAAATGGAGAAATCAATGGACCGAGGAAGACTACTACGAAATTTATGGGCGGACTACAGCTGGTTCATCATAATACTCTTCGGAACAATATCATTGATCCTCGGATATATTGGATTCTCGAAAAACAGCCAGGCAATTGAAGCGGGAAGAACTATCCTGGATAATCTTTACCTCACTTTAGGATTAATTCCTTTGAACTCAGGCGCGGTGCCACCACCAATAAGCTGGGAGCTTCAGGTCGCCCGATTTATGGTGCCGGCGTTGACTGCCTACACAGCGTTCCTGGCGTTTACCACTATCTTCATCCAGCAGACTGAACAGGTCCGATTGTGGTTTCTGCGGGATCATATCATCATCTGCGGCCTGGGAAGAAAAGGTTTCCGATTGGCAAACCAATTCCTGCGGGGTGGACGCCAGGTGGTGGTAATTGAAATCGACGATAACAATGAATGGATAGAAAACATCCGCTCCGCTGGAGCGGTGGTCATTCACGGTGATGCGGCAGATACCGAACTCCTGAAAAAGACCAAAATCAACCAGGCCAGCTGCCTGATCTCGGTTGTTGGTGATGACGGTAAAAATTCCGAAGTTGCTGTAAGCGCAGAAATAGTTTCCCAGACCAGAAATGATGGCAAGCTGACTTGCATCATCCATATCTTTGACGCCCAGCTCTGGCGGCTGCTGCGGGAAAAAGAACTGGACGCGGGAAATAATTCGCGGTTCCGTTTGGAGTTATTTAATATATTTGATAGGGGGGCGCATTTAATGGTGCAGGGCAACCCACCCTGGGCTGATCTGGATCCACAAAGTTCTCCCCATATACTCGTCGTTGGGCTGGGGAAAATGGGGCAGCGGGTACTCATTGAAGCAGCCCGGGGCTGGCAGCTCAATAAACCCACAGTAGACAAAAAGATAAAATTTACCCTGGTCGATATAAACGCAACAAATAAACTGGAAAGGCTTTTGATCCAACATCCCCGACTGGAAAAGTTGGGGGAGTACTCTCCGGTGGATATGGATATTTTATCGGGGGAATTTGATAAGTTGGCCAATCGGTTTCTGGATGGTAGTCGGTGCCAACCTGATCTGGTATATATCTGTCTGGATAACGAAACTCTCAGCTTGCAAACCGGGCTGAGACTGAACAATCAGCTCAGGAAGTACCAGGTTCCCATAGTAATGCGTATGGTGGAAAGCGGCGGCCTGGCCCTGCTGATTGGGAGCCGCCTGGAAAGTCAAAACTCCTTTAGTAATCTGCGGATCTTTGACTTGCTCGATCAAACCTGCACAGCGGAGCTGATGCAAAGGGGCACCCATGAGGTGCTGGCCCGCAACCTCCACAGTATATACCTGGAACTCGCCCGGAGTCCTGGAGGAGATGTCTCCGGGGATGATGTCCTCGTTCCCTGGGAAGAGCTCTCTCCATATATAAAGGAAAAGAACCGGCGGCAGGCGGACCGCATTCCGGTCATGCTGGCGGCAGCCGGCTACTGTATCGCTCCCCTGCAGGATTGGGATGCAGAAAACCTGACCTTCAATGAAAATAAAGAACTGGATGAAGTAACCCAGATGGCTCAATTGGAGCACGAACATTGGTGCCAGGAGAAAAAAGAGGATGGTTGGAGATTCGGGACGGAGAAAAACCCGCTCAAGAAGACCAACCCCAGCCTGGTTCCCTGGGAAGAACTACCTGAAACGGACCGAGAAAAGAATAAAGAATTTATCCGCGGACTGCCCCACTTGCTGGTCCAGGCAGGGTTTCAGATTGAAAATCAATAGCTCTTTTACTTAACTTTTTAAGCAGCATTTTCCAGATCTTGATACATAAACACTGGAACCCTCCCCGTCAGTAGCTTTCTAAACCTCCGCTAGCCAGTTCGCGCTGGGCGGGATATCCTGCCAGTCGATCCAGGTTTCCAAGCCGTTTTCAATTAAAGCTTCTTAGAGGGGGCAAGCGAAGACGATGTCCTTCCAATCGTAGGAGATGAAAACATCGGTCATGAGGTTCCGTGTAATAAATAATTAATCTGACCGCTTATTGATTTTGACAAGTTTCCCGGTAAGGCAAATCACTTAAATATGTAGCCCACTCCGTTTGAGTTAAGTTTCTTCCAGCGCGCTCACAGGCTAAACTCTTCCATAATCCCGTTTCTATAGGCCAGAGGAAAACCATCTCATCATGGCTTCCGGATAGCAGCAGGTCCCCTGAAGGGGAAAAGGACAGTGTATTTACCACTCCTTGATGGCCTTCCAACAGCGGACCGATGCGCTTTCTGCTGATAAGATCTGTAATCATGATTTTTTGATCGATTCCCCCGGAAGCCAGCATGGTGCCATCCTGGCTGTACGCCAAGCTGACAACACCAAATTCATGTCCAAGAATCGGCTCTCCCAGCCTATCCCCACTCTGCATATCCCACAGCAGGACAGTTTCATCCGTACTGGCAGTAGCAAACTGGCTTCCATCCGGACTGATCTCAATGTCATATATATCACGATCATGGGCTTCAATCTGCCGGGTCAGTACTGGTGTTCCTTCCAGAGTCCAGAGAAAAATCTGCCCTGACTCGCACATGCTGCTCGTCGCATAGGAGCACCCTACTGAAAGTAGATTGCTGTTGTCTGGGGAAAATGCCAGATCATTCACTACACTTTGATGACCCAGTAGGGGATCCCCAACAGTTTCTCCATTCACCGGATCCCAGAGAGTGATCTGAGCATCCATCCCACCCGTCGCCAGCAGTTCACCATCAGGGCTGAAGGCCAAGCTGACGATCGGTTCAACATGTACTGTCCGATTGACATAGAGTCGCTCTCCCTTCTGCCAGTCCCAGATCTCCAAGCCAAGCTGCCCTCCAACAGCCAGCAGGGAATCATCTGGACTGAAAGCCACGGCATATAATTGACCGGAGCCGGTCGTTAAGACTCGTTCAAGAGACGGTTCTGGGGAAAGAGCCCAAATGCGCACTGTCCCATCAGCACTGATTGAAGCCGCGACATCACTAGTTGATGTAATATCAGCGTCCCAGACTGCGTCACTGTGACCGATCAATCTAGTGGCAAGAGCGGTTTTTGCATCTAGATTCCAGACAGTGACCGATCCGTCCACAGAAGCGGCCGCAAATTGCTGGCTGTCCGGCAAGAAAGCGATCTCGTTAACTGATCTGCCCACACTGGCGAAAGGATCGCCTATTTCTTTCAAGGTTTCTGCATCCCAAACCCGGATTGTTTGATCGCTACTCACGGAGACAATGCGAGTGCCATCTGAGCTATATGCGATATCGCTGATACTGTCTTTATGGGCCGCAATCTGGTTGGATTGAGGAGTACCATCTCTGACATCCCAGAAAGTAATTGTCCCATTATGATTTCCCAGGGCCAAAGTTCCTCCATCCGGACTGATTGCCAGGCTTCTGGGTACGATGGTATTCCCTGAAAAATGATCCTTAACCCTTTCAAATGTATTCAAGTCCCTGAGCGCAAGACTGGAGGATCCGATTTGTATGGTAATCACTCTGTTGCCATCCGAAGTTAGCACCATGCCGGAGTAAGGCAAGGTGGTTGGGCGGGGTATGGTTTGTTCTGTCGTCAAAGTTCTGGTATCCCAGTACCAGACCTGCCCGCCAATAGAACTAACGCTGGAGCCTAAGACCTCATAACTGGCCAGGAGGGTTTTCCCGTCAGGGGTAAAGAGAATATCCAGCACCCGTCCTGAGGGGCCTTTCAAGGGATCACCTAGCGGATCCCTTGAAGCGACATCCCAAAGAATGATATTCCCAAGCCAATCACTGGAAGCCAGCTGACTGCCATCGGGACTGAACACTAACCGGGAAGTGAACCCGGGATGTGCCGTGGCTACCCTCTCCTGTAAATCACCGCGACCCGCATCATAAAAAATTAACTCCGCTGAGTCGCAAGTTAAAGTCTGCTGGGAAGGGCCAGGCTGGACACAGCCTGCTGTAACAAGCAG
>CBDVDO010000144.1:0-4834 GCA_965372765.1 uncultured Anaerolineales bacterium | reverse complement strand
AAATTTGTACCGGCACGGGTCCCGGAGCAGATAATGCTGTTAATGTAGAATCAGGTTCTTTTGTTATAGATTGATCTGCAGAGAGCGTAATAGTTGAGTTCGATGAAGTCGCCTCAACAACCAGCCCTGTATCCATTTCTTGCTCGCCCGCAGGATTCCCACAGGCTGATATAACTACGCACAGTGTGAAAAATATAATTATGCTCTTTTTCATCGTTTTCCTCCTGAATTCAATATCCACCTATTCCACTCTCTATTATAGGGAATATTTCAAAAATTCAAGGTTATTCCCTACTGACTGACCAACCAGATGGTTTGTCAGTGACTTCCAAAGTCAATTTGTGTTATGCTAAATTACCCCTTGTTCCATTACGGAATCAATCGGACTAAAGGCAGGACAAAAAAAGGGAAACTCAAATGCCGGAATCAAAATCAAAAAGTATAACTAGAATTATCGGGCTCAATTTATTCATAATCGCTGCTTTATTTGGTTTGGTTTCATTTAATAAAGAAGTATTAAGACCATCTTCAATACATTCAGTGTTCGCCAGAACTTTAACGGGTTGTTTTCCGAATTTCATAGCTGCCTGTCTAATCAGCCTGGCATTTGTAAATGCAGTCTTGAGCAGGCAGCCCAAATATAGCCGCTTAATAGTGATTCTCAGTTCAACAGTAATTTTTATAATATTGACATTTGAAGAGCTCAACCCACTGTGGGGAGCCAGCACCCATTATGACCCCTGGGATATAGCTGCCAGTGGAGTCGGATCATTGCTGTCAATTTTAACTTTTGAGCTAATTACTATGATTCGAAACAAATAAAAAAAAGCCCCTCACGGGGCTTTTTTTGTTAATCCTGATCCTTTTGAAGGTATACATATTCCTGGTGAGCTTTTCTCCAGCGCAAAATCATACTCATGACATATCCTACAATCATCACCCCAAACACCAGATAACCAGCAATCATGTAATTTACAGTGTCAGGTACAAAGAATCCAGACATCATGGGTCACTCTCCCTTTGAATAAGAGTCTATCCGCAGTACATCAACCTCAGCTCGTAATTGCCCCAATCTAATCCGATGCCAGAGCAAATCAGCAAAAAAGACCGAAAAAGCTGCCAGGCTGAAGAAAAAGGTTAATTTCATCAGTGAGTCCATGTTAAATCCACCCTGGCTGGCAGCTTCAGCGCTGCCAATAACCACCGGGTGGATTGTCCGCAGCATCCGGATGGAAATAAATGTCAGCGGCACACTGAAAAAACCAAAGATGGCATAAATCGCTGAAAACCGAGCCCGCCGTTCCGGGTCATCCACTCCCTGCCTCAACAGCAAGTAGGCTGCATAAATCAGCTCAACAATTGCTGCAGTTGTTAACCGTGGTTCCCAGGTCCACCAGGTATTCCAGATTGGCCTGGCCCAGATAGAACCCAGGATAATTGCTGTCAGGAAAAATATCAAGCTGATTTCCACCGCGCCATTCCCTGCAATATCCCAGGTCAGATTCCCTTTGCGCAGATAAACAACACCGGCTATCGCGGCTACCAGGAATCCCAGCATACCTACCCAGGCGGTGGCTACATGAAAATAAAATACTTTCTGCACCGGTCCCATCATCACTTCTACCGGGACATAAAAGAATACCAGGCCAGCAGCTGACAGAATCATCAAAGCTGACAAGCCATCAAGAACGGAAAGCAATTTAGGTTTTTTAGTCATACTTCATTCCTCCACTACAAAATCAAATACCATAAAGGCTGCTGCAGTAAATATCAAATCATAAACGATCAACAAATTCAGCCAGGCCGAGATTTCCTCCAGCGGAACCATTAACAAAAATCCCTGGCTAGCTTTCACAGCTGCAATAATAACCGGTAAAGTCAGCGGAAAAAGAAGTATTGGAAGCAGGATATCACGCGTTCTGGCTTGAATTACCATTGTCGCCAGCAGCGTTCCCACTGCAACATATCCAATGGAACCCAGTACTACCACTAACAAAAATCCAGGCTGAAAGACCGGAACCTGGTACAGGAAACTATACACTGGCAAGACAATTATCTCTACCAGCAGCATAAAGATTAAATTGCCGATTGCCTTCCCAAAATAAATCACGCTGCGGTCAACCGGGGCCAGCAGCAAGCCATCAAGGCATCCTCGGTCCTTTTCAACCGCCAGGGACCGGTTAAGCCCAATTGTCCCCGCGAAAATAAAAGTTGTCCACAGCACTCCCGCGGAGAGGGATTCCTGAGCCTGAATGTCCAGTTCAAGGGCAAAGTTAAAGATCAGGATCACCAGCAGGGCAAATACCAGCATAGCGGATAAATTCTCTCGAGTCCTCCATTCCGCGGTGAGGTCTTTCCAGATCACTGCCCGAATCGCGCCCAGATAGGATTTCATACCGATCCCCCATTTCCCTGCAGCGCCTGGCGGTAAAAAGCTACAAAATCAGCTGAGTTAAGATCTTTTGTTGCAATAGAAGCTTTTATCTTTCCTTTGGACAGGATATCCAGCCGGGATGCCAATTCAGCAGCCCGGACCAAATCATGAGAAGTCATTACCACTGTCCGCCCCGCAAGTGCGATCTCCCGCAGCACCCTATCCAAAATTTCACCTGCTTCCTGATCCAAACCGGTGTGAGGTTCATCCATTAACAATATCCGGGGGTTGTGTAAGATTGACCGGCCAATTGCCAAACGCTGCTGCATCCCCCGGGAATAAACCCGCACCAGGTCTGATTTGCGGCTGGAGAGACCTACCAGATCAAGCACTTCCCCTATTCGGGGTCCCTCCACGCCGTATAACCTGGCATAAAAGGATAAATTCTCTTCCGCCGTAAGGTCACCGTAAAGCAGCGGCTGATGAGAAACTACGCCCAATTGAGCTCTAACCGAAACCGCTCCTTCCGGCAAACGGCAAGAAGCCACCTGGACCAAACCGGAGGTCGGTTTGGAAAGCGACGCCAGGATTCTTAATAAGGTAGTCTTCCCGGCCCCGTTTGGTCCCAACAATGCCACAAATTCTCCGGAGCGGACTTCAAAATCCAGCTCCCGTAATACTGTTATTGGGCCAAATCGCTTTACTAGTTTTTTAACTTGGATCATAAAATTGGTTTTTTATACCAGCCCAGTTAGCTTAATTTATTCTTCAATTCTTGTCTTTTTTTCAGAAAGGATTTTTCGCTGATTTCTCCTGAATCGAATAAATTTTCCAAGGCAATAATTTGATCCAGGATTTGATTCCGATTGTCTTCTGCCCCTTTTTGATCTCCCTCCAGTTCGCCCTTCTCTCCACTCAATCGCCTGTTCCGGAGGAAAAGCCATCCCCCCGCCAGGATCATCGCCACGCCCAGGGCTGCCAATCCAATCAAGTATCCCTGAAACTGCTCTGATGAAGGATCATCTTGAATAAGTGCGGATTCAGGATTCTCGGAGATCTGGAATTGTAGTTCCTCCCCCCTGCTGAGTCCCCTGCCACCATAAACCTGGAACGCGCCGTTGGTTATGTTTTGAACACCAAGATCCTCCAGGAAGTTTCCTTTCACTTTTACTTGATTGACCGGGGTCATTACCACTACGGCGCCAACCGGGTAATTTATTGTCTGAGCAAAATCCAGTTTATTTCCCTGGTAGGGCAGCGTGTAAGATACCAATACCTGGTACACACCGGACCCTGGCAGAATGTTCACCGTGTCGCCAAAGCCATCTTGTGTTTTCAGATAGCGCTGACCCAGGACCCCATCCTCAAATTCAATGGCAGCTGCGCCTTCAGGAAGAGGGAATGAAACTGTCGGTTGATCAGGAGATCCAGCGACCACAGTCGCTTCTCCATTATTAGAAAATATTAATATCTCCACGATTTGAAGCAGATCAGGCTCAGGAAATTCAACTAAAACATGGATCCGGTCAATGTACAATCCAGAATCATCTGCTGTAGTATCAAATATTTGCACATGAAGTCCTAGTTCAATTGCGTCAGGCGCAAATTCAGTGATTTCTGAACGGTAAATTGCGCCGCCATAGGCAATCGAAGCAAAGTACACCCTTCCCTCTAAAAAGGGAACATCGTTAAATTCAATTATTCCAGTTGAGGGCAATGTCAGGGTTTTTTGGAAAACCTGTTTAAAATTGTCATACGCTTCCAGGCTGACATCCAGAGCCAGATCCAGCAGCATCCCTCCGGTATGATCATTTACTTCAACGTAAACTACACTTGACCTGGTTTCTTCCGGTGTAGCTTCATTGGTCAGGGGTTGTTCCTGAGTCGGTACAGAAGTTGGAAGAATAGGAGTATTTACCACTGGATTGGTCTTTATGGCCTCTGGAGGCGGTGTTATATCATCTGACAGGTTCAAACAGCCGGATAACAAAATACTGATGCCCAAGATACATAGAATGGAGATTGAAGTAAATACTCGCCGATTCATAACTTTTCTCCACACTGGCCACAGAATTGATCCTCCGCTTTCGCAGCCTTTCCACAATGCGAACAATAGTTGGATTTATCCCCCTTTAACTCGCGGCGCCGGGCTTCTATCATCTCTTCCAGGTCATCCTCACTTTTTGGAGCTGAGGAAATACGCTTATCGGCCGGGATATTTTTTTCCAGCTTATCCATCTGCTTAATTATCTCTGCAGCCTGGGAAAGCAGAATATCCCTGTTCCGTGTATGTTCCAGGGAGGATATCTTTTCCAGATCAAATTCCAGATCCAAATCCTCAATGGAGGATAATAATCGTTCCTTCTCAGCGGTTAGAGAATCATACTTTTTAGGCACAGGTGCCCCGCGAGTATCCGTCTCTACCAGAAAAGGGCGAATAATTATGGCCCCTGTCAGGAT
>CBDVDO010000143.1:0-4862 GCA_965372765.1 uncultured Anaerolineales bacterium | reverse complement strand
CTGGAACATGCTTCAGCGAGAGGGTGAAATTATTCCCCAGAAAACTGAAGAGGAAATTGTGCAGGCGGTTGTAAATCGGATGGTCGGCCTTGGTCCCATCGAACCCTATCTGAATGATTCTCAGGTTACTGAGATTATGGTAAATGCTCCTGATGAGATCTTTGTCGAAAAAGAAGGGGAATTGGAACCTGTCCAAACCTCTTTCCGGGATGAGGGTCACATTCTGAATGTGATTGATCGTATTGTTGCACCCCTGGGCCGCCGGGTGGATGAATCCACACCTTTTGTGGATGCCCGGTTGCCGGATGGATCCCGGGTTAATGCCATTATTCCTCCCCTGGCACTGAGATCACCAGCCCTCACCATCCGCCGTTTTTCAGCTGATCCTTTTACCCTGCTGCGGCTGGTGGAACTGGACAGCATCAATAAACAAATGGCGCATTTTCTACAGGCATGTATCCGCGCTCGGCTTAATATATTAATCTCGGGCGGAACGGGATCTGGAAAAACTTCTACATTAAATGCTCTAGCCCGATGTATCCCGGAGGGTGAGAGGCTAGTCACCATTGAAGACACAGCGGAACTGCAATTAGCAGCTTCAAATCTGGTCTCTCTGGAAACCCGCCCGCCCAATATTGAAGGAACGGGGGAAGTCAACATTCGCACGCTGGTGCGTAATGCGCTCCGGATGCGTCCAGACCGGATAATAGTGGGGGAAGTCCGTGGTCCAGAAGCGTTTGATATGCTGCAGGCAATGAATACCGGCCATCCTGGTTCGCTGACTACCGTGCATGCCAATTCACCTGCAGATGCTGTCCGTCGGTTGGAGTCGATGGTTTTGATGGCGGGGTTAGACCTTCCTCAACCGGCTATCCGGGAGCAGGTCGCCAGTTCATTGGATTTAATTGTGCAGCAAGAGAGATTGCCCGGAGGGAAACGCAAGGTGGTATCTATTGCCGAAGTCCTTTCCTCTCAGGAAGAAAGCCGGGATAACCTCAGGGTAAAGACTGAAGAAATTTTCACTTTTCAACGAGAAGGATTGGATGATCGCGGTAAGACCCAGGGGCAGTTCCACGCAACCGGCTATGAACCTCTTTGTTTGGAGGTCATCAAACGGAGCGGTTTCTCTGTACAGGATGAACTGGAGGATTGAGTGCCCTTTAGAGTTATTGGCATCATTATATATGTAGTTGTTTTGTTCACTGCCTGGCTTTTCCGATATACCCTGTTTGGCAGCCTGTCTGCTTCTATACCTGTTTTGCTTGGGATCACTGCGGGTAGTATATTTTTTATTGCGTCTCTTCCTCTGATTGAGAATTTGAGGGGAAGGGAACTGCGCCGAGCCTGGCGCCAGCGATTGGAGGAAAGAGATGGGCTTGCCCGACCAAAGGCCTGGTGGCAATCGCCCAGCTCCCTTATTCAACGGATCAATTCCACCCTGAATAATATATTCCAGAAGGGGATTGGCCGTACCCTGCTGGGATGGTGGCAGGATGCCGGCTTTGGATCTCAACCACTCTCTCTGCTCATTGCCTTGATAGGGATTATAAGCGGCGGCAGCTTGATGGGATATCTCTTCACCGGAAGGACCCTGCTGAGTGGATTTATCACATTTTTACTCCTGGTAGGTTTTGTTACATTGACCTATTCACGTGCCAGAATGCAGCGCCAATTATTCCAGGACCAGTTTCCAGGGGTGCTGGATCGATTGGCGGATTCATTGCAAGCCGGGTTTTCACTTCCCCAGGCGATTGAATTTGTGATTCCAAACCTTTCCCAACCTAGCGCTTCGGAAATGGCACAAATATCTGGTCAGATCCAAGTAGGATTTACGGTGGACCAGGCTTTAGGGGAGCTGTATCAGCGTCGACCCAACGAGGATGTCCGGCTGCTGGTGGAAGGATTAACTCTGCAGCGGCAGGTTGGGGGAAATATGGCCGCAATGATGCGTGAGATGGCGGAGATGGTGCGAAAACGGGTAGAGCTGGAAAACGAAGTTCGAACCATGACTGCCCAGGGTAGGCTCTCGGCGGTAGTGATTGCCTTGCTGGTCCCGGTTTCCCTGGGACTGCTGTCTATGTTTCCTGGATATACCGATGTCCTATTTAATACAACTGTCGGCAATCTGGTATTGATCGCCGCCGGGATTATGGAAATGATAGGTGCGGCAATTGTTATCCGTCTGATCAGGATTGAGGTGTAGAGATGGAATTGGAATTTTTTATCGCAATTGTTTTTGGATCAATAATATTTATATTGTTAATCTCACTGATTTCCATGGATGATCAAAGGGCGAAGATTCGCCTGCGGACACGGCTCATAAGTCGTGAAGCCCCAACTCCAATTCCCTGGAAAAGGCGTTTATCAACTTTCCTGGATGCCGTTAAAATCCCGGATCTGTTTAGTCAATTGGTGGATGAACGTACAGTAATCTGGTCCGGGGTCGAAATGACCCACCACCAGTATATTGCTTTCTGGTGGTTGTTGAGCTTATTGGGAGTTATTCTGGGCGCGGTAGCGGTTGGATTCGGTTCTGGAGATTTAGCAATGGGTCTTCTCGGATTTTCCCTGGTTCTCTTCTTGGCTATTGGTCCATATCTTTATCTTAAATTTCGGATCCGGGAACGAAAGAGGGAAGTGGAACGATCATTACCGGATTTTCTTGACATGCTGACTTTCACAGTAGAGGCGGGTTTAGGTTTGGTACCTGCCTTAAAGAGGGTTAGCAAAGGCATAATAGGCGTATTTGGCGAAGAGCTGCAGCATGCCTTGGTACAGATTGAGCTGGGTTTCTCGCGACGAGAAGCTTTAGAGGAGCTTGTCATCCAAAATCCTTCCTCGGATGTGGAGCATTTTGTGGAAGCGATTCTATTGGCTGAACGCCTGGGCACATCTCTGGCAAGAACAATGCGAGTTCAAGCAGATTTGCTGCGAACCCGCCGTCGTCAGCGCGCGGAGGTTAAGGCGCAGACAGCCCCCATTCGGATTATCCCAGCCCTGGTGTTCTTCTTTTTACCCAGCTTGCTTTTGATTTACTTGGCGCCTCCGATTATTAATTTTTTATTTCGCCGCTAGGGGTAATTATCTTGGGCATCTATAGACGGAATATGGTTCGGTATCAGGAACCTGGTGGGCAGGCATTAGTCGAATTTGCCTTTGTGTTACCAATCCTGTTATTGTTAATGGTAGCAATCATTGATTTTGGCATTTTATTTTATTCACAAATGGCAGTTTCCAATGCGGCCTGGGAGGGGGCGCGGGCAGGGGCGACAATTATTGATCCAGCTCAAGGAGATCAGGAAATCATCGGTGCTATTCATAACGCTGCCTATGGTTTGGACATTTCTCGCTTAACCATTGATATTGATCCTGCGCAGGATGAACCTCCCCGTAATCAATCCTTTCCAGCTCCCCGCGGAGAATCTCTTACTATAACGGTCATATACAATAAAGAACTCACCTTTCCACAGGTCACTGTGCCGATCTCCGGGCAGGCAGTGACCCGCATGGAGTACCAGAACCCGTGAAAAACAGTGAAAAAGCACAGGTGGTAATTATTGTAGCAGTGCTCCTGATGGTGATTCTTCTTATGCTGGCCTTTATTATTGATGGAGCCCGGTTAATGGTGGAACAGCGGGAATTGAAGCGGGCAGCGGATGCTGCAGGGAAAGCAGGATTAATTGTTGTTGGGGATCGGATGGTCACCCAGGTGGTTAGCGCTCAGACTGCAGCAGCCAATGTAACCCTTACGGTTACTCCTGCAGGAAGCACCCCGGGTCCAACACTGACGCCAACACCTGCCCCGGATGATTTTTATTCCTGGTTAAATGATGATCACAGGGAAACACTGATTGCTCCGCCGATGCAGACGCTGGTGGCGACGCATGTCCTGGGCAGTGTTGAGGAGAATGGCTTTGGGTTTAGCAATCCTGCGGTCACTGAACTTGAAATTAACTATCCTGACCAGTACTTTTCAGGCGCTCAGCATTTGCAGATTTATTTTCGTATTAAGCGTATTGTTACAGTGATGTTTGGATCTCTATTAAACCTGGAAGAAGGAGTTTTATCTGGAGACACAAAACAAAGCATTCCCCAGCGATAATTCTGGTCTTCTGGTAGTGCTGATCCGCCTGATTCCCCTCTTGGGGTTAGGAATGGGGGCGGTTATATTGGGATACCGCCTGGCAAACTGGATTCCTGGGATTGGCAGTTTTTATCAATTAGGAATTATCCTGGGATTGTTATTAGGTATGATTATCTTGGGCACTGAGCCAGGTTGGAACGTGGCGTTATACCTTGGATTTGCACTGGCAGGTGGAGTGCTGCTCTTCTGGTCTGGTGCATTAGTTAACCAGCTAAAAACATGGATCTTGTTTTCAGTATTATTCCTGATTTCTCTGGCAGGAGGAGCATTTTCGAGGGGGATTACAGGACGGGCGGTGGCAGTATTGTTTCCAATCACGATTTTTTATCTGATAGGATGGGTATTTTTCCTGTTCTTCCCGCTTCCAGAATTATTATTGATGATTTGGATAATTTTTGGCTTGGCGCTTTTTACCCTGATAACAATTGCTGTATTTAACCGGGGGAAAACCCTCAGGCAAAGGGAAAGTGCAGTACCACTTACCATTGAACTCTTTGTGGTTCTTTTTAATCTTTGTTGGTTGTCAGGTTTGATCTGGTTGTAGGATAGCAAGCAGAATCCAAATCAGGGACTGCCCCTAGAAATATTTAAATTTGATGATTTTTAGCTTAAAAATATTGACACCGCTCCCCAATCATGCTACATTAATAGATAACAGATTAACGTCGGAAGGACAGAAAGTCCCTGAATCCGGTCCAGGAGGAGATAGAGATTTCCA